>JANYCM010000031.1 GCA_025360285.1 Sphingomonadales bacterium | reverse complement strand
ACGCGGTGATAGCCGCGTGCTGACAGGCGCAGCGTGTCGGCGGCCTGGGCGAGCAATTTGCGGCCCGCCTCATCGGGTGTCGCGGCATTTTCCAGCAATTTGCCATCGGCTTCGGCATTGGTACGCACGGCGCCGGCATAGCGCGCCGTCTGGATGGCGCGGGCGGCCGCAACGCGGGCGGCAATCTGCGCGGAGCTTTCGGCCGGCGGCGGCAGGGTCAGATCAGCGGCGCTGACGGCCGGGACATCGACATGGAGGTCGATGCGATCGAGCAAGGGGCCCGAGATGCGTGCCTGATAATCGGCGGCGCATTTGGGGGCACGCGAACAGGCTTGCGACGCGTCGCCCAGATGGCCGCAGCGGCAGGGGTTCATCGCGGCGATCAACTGGACGCGGGCCGGATAGCTGACATGCGCCGCGGCGCGGGCAACCATGACGGTGCCGGTTTCCAGCGGCTGGCGCAGCGAATCGAGCACGCCGCGCTGAAATTCCGGCAGTTCATCGAGGAACAGGATGCCCAGATGTGCGAGGCTGACTTCGCCGGGCCGGGCGCGCATGCCGCCGCCGACCAGGGCCGGCATCGAGGCGCTGTGGTGCGGGCTGCGGAACGGCCGGGTGCGAACCAGCCGGCCGCCTTCCAGTTCGCCGGCCATCGAGGCGACCATAGAGACTTCCAGCGCTTCGGCCGGGGTCAATTCGGGCAATATGCCGGGCAGGGCGGCGGCGAGCAGCGATTTGCCCGATCCCGGTGGCCCCGACATCAGCAGGTTATGGCCACCGGCGGCGGCGATCTCGATGGCGCGCTTTGCGGTTTCCTGGCCCTTGATCTCCGCCATGTCCGGCCCGGTGCGGACCAGTTCGGCCAGGCTGCGGGTCGGCGGCGACAGCAATTGCGTGCCCTTCAGATGATTGAGCAGCGACAAAAGGTCAGGCGCCGCGACGACATCGACTTCCCCGGCCCAGGCCGCTTCGCCACCTTGCGAGGCCGGGCAGACCAGCCCCATTTCATGCTCGGCAGCGTGGAGCGCCGCCAGCAGCACGCCGGGCACCGGGGCGAGCGCGCCATCCAGCCCCAGTTCGCCGACGACGATGAAGCCGGCCAGCGCATCGGAGGCGATGACGCCCATGGCAGCGAGCAGGCCCAGCGCGATCGGCAGGTCGTAATGCGAACCTTCCTTGGGCAGATCGGCCGGTGACAGATTGACGACGATGCGGCGCGGCGGCAGCGCCAGCCCGATGGCGTGCAGGGCGGCCTGGACGCGCTCGCGGCTTTCCTTCACCGCCTTGTCGGGCAGGCCGACGGTCAGGAAACCGGCGGCGCCCGACGACACCTGGACCTGCACATCGACGGGGCGCGCCTCCAAGCCGAGGAACGCCACCGTCCCGACATGCGCAGTCATGGTTTCCCCTTCAGATGCCGAACGATTTTTGCTGACCCCGCAATGACCTTAGGGGCAGCGCCGTTACACCTCAAGCATTGCCGCCGTGCTGCCTTGTCGCCGCCACAACTGGACTCTAGACGCTCGCCAATCGTGACCCGTGCCCGCTTTCTCGAAACCCTGATCAGGAGCGAACCCTTTCGGGTCTTGCAGCTTTTTGTCGGGGCATTGCTGATGCTGGCGGCGCCGGTCGTCGCCATTCCGACGCCGCCGCCCACCGGCATCGTGATCTTTGCCTTTGGCCTGGCGCTGGTGCTGCGCAATTCGCGCTGGGCGCGGCGGCGCTATGTTCGCTACACACGCCGCTATCCGCGGGTGCAGCGTGCCGTCAATTTCGGGCTGCGGCGCAAATCGAAGCGCAAGCCGGCGGCTCTGGATACGCCGAAGACAGGTTGAACCGCCCTCTGGATCAGACCGCCGGGGCCTGGGCAACATAAGGTTCGCCGGTGGCATTTTGATGGTGGACGAGCGAAACCGTGGTGCCGGGCCGGGCATCGGTGGTGCGGACGTCCGATTCGAGATGCCGGGCAAGCGCGGTGACGATGCTGGTGCCCAGGCCCGGCACGGCGCTGCCACCGGCCGGCATGCCGATGCCATCGTCGCTGACTTTCAGCGTCCAGTCCGCTCCATCGGCGGCATAATCAATGCTGATACGGCCGGCACGATTACCGGGGAAGGCGTGTTTCAGGGCGTTGATGACCAGTTCGGTCACGACAAGGCCCAGGCTGACCGATACATCGGCGGTCACCCGGCTGTCATCGGCAGAGGCGGTCAGCGTGATGCGGTTGTGATCATCGATCATCGAGGCACCAAGGATTTGGCACAATTGCGTGAAATAGCCGCCAAGCGCCACGCCATCGGCCTGCCCGGCCGATAATTGGCGTTGCAGCTCGGCAATGGCCAGCACCCGGCTATGGGCATCGCGCAACGACAGGCGCGACTCTTCCGACCCAACCTTGCGGGCGCCCTGCATCAGAACGCTGGCGATGATCTGCAGGCTGTTGGCGACGCGGTGCTGGATTTCCTGCATCAGCACGGCTTTTTCGCGCAGCAGGTCATCCTTGATCCGCTCGCTCAGCCTGGCATCGGTAACATCGGCGACAGCAAGCAGCAGCCGTGATCCGGTTGACCCGGCATATTCCAGCTTCTGGGCGTTGAGCACCAGGCGGCGCTGGCCGCGACCGGGCATTTTGAGATCGATTTCATAGGCTGGCACCGAAGCGCCGCCGCTCGCGGTGGCAGTCAACAAGGATCGCAGGCGCGGCACATCCCATTCGCCATCGCCCAGGGCAAACACCGATCGGCCGAGGATTGCATCGGGCTGCAAGGCAAAGGCGGCGGTGAATGACGCGCTTACGGCGACGACAATACAAACGCCATCAAGCAGCAAGAGTGGCGCCGTTGACGATTCGATGACGGCCAGCGCCAGGGTCTGGGCGAGGTGGGGCACTATCGCAGCAACTTCCAGTCCATCGTCCGCCATCAAAAAAGCCTTGGAATCATGGTGCAAAAGCGTTGCGTGCCGGTAGCGGGGGGCAAAATGCAACCCAACGGTTGGCGGGTCCGCACAATCCTGCTGTGCAAGCCTAGCATGATTATGCCGATCCCCTGCACGCAATCCGGCCTTTGCAGGGGACCGCCCCAATCCGTCATCAGTGCCCGGCGCCGGGCATGCCGATCGCAGAATTGACGAAAGCGGCGGCCGCTCCTACATCGCTGCGGTTCGACAGGGCTGGCACCGGGTGCTGGCCCCTCGCCTGTGCGTTAGGATTTTCATGCTCGGATTCGGCGGTATCGCCAAACGGCTGTTCGGTTCAAGCAACGACCGTTACGTCAAGTCACTGGGACCCCTGGTGGCGCGCATCAACGCGCTTGAGCCGCAGATCGAGGCGCTGAGCGATGAAGCGCTGAAGGCGCAGACCAGCAAGCTTAAGGCCGAGCTGGCAGCGGGCAAGACGCTCGATGACATTTTGCCCGAAGCCTTTGCGACAGTGCGGGAAGCGGCGCGGCGCACGCTGGGCCAACGCCATTATGATGTGCAGCTGATCGGCGGCATCGT
>JANYCM010000021.1 GCA_025360285.1 Sphingomonadales bacterium | reverse complement strand
TTCCCCGACGGCCCGGCGCCGACCGGCACCCGCCACTGCATCAACGGCCTGGCGCTGGCGTTCGAGCCGAAGGAATAGGCCTTCTTCCTCTCCCGCTTGCGGGAGTGGCGAGAGACGCGCTCTTGCGCGGCCCGGGTGAGGGTGTTCTTCTTGCCTCGAAACTTGTGCACACCCTCACCCGCCGCACGCGACGAACGTCGCCTTCGCGACGCCGCGCGAGTCGCCTCTCCCGCAGCCGCAGGCGACGCCTTCGCGTCAACCGGGAGAGGAAGCGATCAACAAGTCTGCCTTGCACCTAATTGTCACGTCAGCGTAGGTGACGCGATGGCAAACCCTGCCGATACCGCCCCGATGCGCCTCGCCGAACACGGCGCCGAATGCCATCACGGCGCCGTCACCGCTCATATTGACGCCTTGCAAGCCATTCTGGCCGCATTGCCCCCCGATCACGCCGGCATCCGCATCACGGGCATCCGCGACCTTGACCCCTATCTCGGCACCACCGGCCCGATTGGCGCCGTGGCAGCCCGCGTACTTGGGGTCGCCAGCCGCCCCGTTCGCGCCCTGTTGTTCGACAAGACCACCGCGACCAACTGGTCGCTGGGCTGGCACCAGGACCGAACCATCTGCGTCCGGTGCCGGGTCGAAACACCGGGCTTCGGCCCCTGGTCGAGGAAACAGGGCCTGCAGCATGTGGCGCCGCCGTTCGACCTGCTGACGCGCATGGTAACACTGCGGGTGCATCTCGACGATGTGAGAGCGACTAACGCCCCGCTGCGGGTCGCTCCCGGTTCGCACCGCTGCGGCCTCGTGCGAACAAGCGATATAGACACCGTGATACGGAACTGCGGCGAGCGGATTTGCACAGCCACGGCCGGTGATGTCTGGATGTACGCTACCCCCATCCTGCATGCCTCCGACGCAGCCTTGCACCCCGCGCGCCGCCGCGTCCTGCAGATCGACTTTGCCGCCGAGGATTTGCCCGGTAACTTGAAATGGCTTGGCATATAATAGGGATCTGTGTCCGCCCGCACCGCCACCAACTGTAAACGCTTTGGGCCGATCAGTCCGTGCGCAGGCGGCAAGGGAACATAGCAAAATCAGTCATTTGTCACGTGCCCAGGTAACGAACCAAGTTTGTTGATCTGGCGCCAGATCCGCTTCTGATCAGCAGGCGACGGGACCCATGTACGTTGGCCGTACCTGCCAAGCGGACAGTTCGAGCCTGCTTTTTGGCGCCTTGCTGATTAATTATTGCATGGCTCAGGCAACATATGATAACTTTATTAAAGGGCAAATGCGGCGGGCACAACATGCTGAAAAAGCTGTATGAAAAAGGCTTGGGCTATTGGCTCACAAGCATAACAGTGCTCTTGTTAGGAATTTTCTTTATTAACCAGGCGGTTGATTCCCGACTGGACTTGCATGATATCAAAAATTACCTTTTCATGCACCTTTCAAAGAGTTCGACAAATCCCTCCACGCCCCGCTCGGTGAAACTTGTATTGATTGACGACGATGATTTTTGGGATGGTGAATTTCATCATCGCAATCCCACGGATCGTGAACAACTGGCCAAAATAATTCAAAAGGTCGATGAGGCCGATGCGAAGGCCATAGCACTCGATTTTGATCTTCGACTGCCGCATCCAGTCCCGGCCGATACTGTCACGATCGGCGACCTGCATGCTATGGACCCCTATGGGCCGTATCAGGAAGAAACCAAAATCCTGGTCAAGGCGATTGTTGCCGCCGCCGAAAATCGGCCCGTGATCCTGGCCAAAACAATCGATGGTGAAGATCCAGGCCCTTACGACCTGAAAGGCGACGTTTATCAGACATTCGGGATCTGCAAGCGACTCCTTGCGGATGGGGCATGGGACAATCCTGGCTCAGACCTGGTTCCGATAAATAAAAAAGCGAGGCCAAACATTCACTGCGGTTATATCGCCTTGATGGATGACAGCCGCCGCATACCGCCGCCGGCTCGAATCAAAGGCAACCGCTATCGGCTCGATTCGTTTTCCATGGCGCTGGCCCGCGCTGTCGATGGCGAACACTTCAAGGATTTCAGCGATGGCAGTTATTACGCCAGTTATATTGATCAGGAGACGCTCGACAAATCCGACATATCTATTTCTTCCCATGATTTGATAAATGATACTGAGAAAAAATCATTTTTATCTCACCGCCCGGTTATTATCGGTGCGGATTGGCACACACGAGCCAAACCTGAAGTGCCGTCCCATGGCAATGTTGATTTGAACGATACGCCGATTGGTCTGGTCGCTGGCGCTCTCATTCATGCTAATTTGGTGGAAGCGGCGTTGAGCAATCGATTTTACTATTCCCCCGATGAATTCACTTTGCACATCATTGACATTGCCATCGGCATCGCTGCCGCTGTCCTGTTCGCGCTGGCGGATTCCCTGTTGGGGCTTTTCGCCATGATCCTGGCTACCGCCGGCATCCTGTTCCTGATGCAATGGATGGCCCTGCAAATGTTCGCCCTGTTTCTGGACATGTATCTCCCGGTGTTGGGGTTGGCCCTTCATGCTATCGTCGACCGGCTGCTCGAGTCGGGGCACGGGGGACGACATCAGGGGGACAACCATGCTTAGTAAAGGCTGGCATTCGCTGTCTGCCCCCCGCATCCGGCGCGCTTTACGGCCCGTGATGTCGGCCTTGTTGATTGCCATGGTGGCAATCAGCTCAAATGCAGCGCTCGCCCAGAGCCCCCGCAAGAAAATTGGCGGCACGACCGTCGTTCCGCCGGAAGGCGGCAGTGTCGCGCTTCGTTACAATGGCGCGACCGAGGTCGCGGGACAATCAATGCTTGGGGTCGTGCCCGCCGCTGAAGGCGCCGAACCCGGTGCATCGTCGCTGCCCGACCGCGTTTACCTGTTCAAGCCCCGCCCCAATGCCACCCTCTGTGTCGTATTCAGCACGATCGACGGGCGCCTGGCGGCCCGTGCGCTGTATCGCACCGGATCGGCACCCGACCTCTATTTTGAATTGTCGGTGCCCTGGCCGGCGGGATTCGGTGACTATCGCAGCGATGAAGTCGTGGTGGCCGCGTCCTACCAACCGGCTTGCAGCGGCCCCGATGGACCGCCGCTGCTGGCGTTGTGGGGCTCTGCCGATCGCCATGTGCACGGCCTGGCAATCAATCCAGGTTCCGGGATGGACGCGTTCTTTTA
>JANYCM010000006.1 GCA_025360285.1 Sphingomonadales bacterium | reverse complement strand
CATCGCTCCGATGCCCGGCCGCGTCCTCGCGGTGGATGTCGAAACCGGCCAGGCTGTCGCGCCAGGTGACCGGCTACTGGTGCTCGAAGCGATGAAGATGGAACACCGCATCACCGCCCGCAGCGCTGGCACGATCAGCGCCGTCCATATCGCCACCGGTGATCAGGTGGCGGACGGGATGCTACTGGTCGAAATCACAGCAGGATAATCTTCTTTCCCCTCCCGTTCACGGGGCGTCGAAGACGGCGCGCAGCGCCAGCGGTTGGAGGTGGGTTCTGCGTGCCTCAAAGCACTGCCCTACCCCAATTCCCCTTCATCCTCCCGCGCCCGCCACGCCAGGATGATCCCCGGCAGCGCCAGCCCGGCAATCGCAAACGCCGAGAGCAGATCGATCCCGGCATCGCGATCCGGGAACTGCCAGCCGAAAAACTTGACCGGGAGCGTATAGATCAGGACCAGGAACAGCGAGCCGAGGATGATCTGGTAGCTGCGCACATAGGCCCGGTCGCGCTCGCCGCGCTGGCGTTCATCGAGCATTGCATCCGGCGCATTGGCCTGCTGGCCATGGCTGTCAATGAACAGCACAAAGGCGCCGATCAGACCGAACAGTCGCACCAGTCCAAGCAGCATCGAAACGGGCGGGCCGGCATCGGGCAGCATGGCGACGATCAGATAACCACCAGCCAGTGCCGCCAGCACCAGCACAGAAAGCCAGCGGGCGCTCTGCGGCCGCAGGTTTACGGGCGCCGTCAACATCATATCTCGTCTCCTGATTGTCTGGGCCGCAACTGGCTGGCCAGGGGTTGAAAGGGGGTAAGCGAAAACAGTGTTTCCACGGGCACGCCGAACACCGCGGCCAGCTTCAGCCCCAGTTCAAGGCTGGGGCCATAGCTGCCGCGCTCCAGAAAACCGATGGTCTGCGGATTGACCTGGGTCAGCTCCGCCAGGTCCTTGCGCGACATGCTGCGTTCGGCGCGGAACAGCGCGAGGCGGTTGTGCAGGCTTGGCGAATCGTTTTCAGCAATCATGATTCGTTGTTTATACACAACACGCCAGTTCGTCAATTCTCCGAAACACGCCCCCTTCCCCCGCTGCATCAACCCGCCTAAACAGCCGCCATGACCTATGCCCAGCTCCGCTACGCCCATGGTGAAACCATCGACATGCTGCGCGACAGCGTCGCTGCCTTTGCCGCCGCTGAAATCGCGCCGCGCGCCGCCGAGATTGACACCAGCAACCAGTTCCCGATGGATCTTTGGAAAAAGCTCGGGGACCTGGGTCTGCACGGCATCACCGTGAAGGAAGACGACGGCGGCGCCGGCCTGGGCTATCTCGCCCATGTCATCGCCATCGAGGAAATCAGCCGCGCTTCGGCGGCGGTCGGACTGTCCTATGGCGCGCATTCCAACCTGTGCATCAACCAGATCGCCCGCTGGGGCACCGCCGACCAAAAAGCACGCTATCTGCCGAAACTGATCAGCGGTGATCATGTCGGCAGCCTCGCCATGTCCGAACCCGGCAGTGGTAGCGATGTCATTTCGATGAAGCTGCGCGCCGAACGCAAGGGCAATGACGCCTATGTGCTGAACGGCAACAAATTCTGGATCACCAACGGCCCCGACGCCGATACCTTGGTGGTCTATGGCAAGACCGATCCGGAGGCCGGACCGCGGGGCGTTACTGCCTTCCTTATCGAACGCGGCATGAAGGGCTTTTCAACAGCGCAAAAGCTCGACAAGCTCGGTATGCGCGGCTCCAACACCTGCGAACTGGTGTTCGAAGATTGCGAAGTGCCGGCGGAAAATGTCCTCGGCGGGGTCGGCATGGGCGCTAGGGTGCTGATGTCGGGACTTGATTACGAACGCGTCGTGCTGTCGGGTGGGCCGCTCGGCATCATGGCAGCGTGCATGGATGTCGTCGTGCCCTACGTCCATGACCGCAAGCAGTTCGGCCAGTCGATCGGCACCTTCCAGTTGATGCAGGGCAAGCTCGCCGACATGTATGTCGCACAATCGACCGCCCGGGCCTATACCTATGCCGTTGCCGAAGCCTGTGATCGCGGCGAAACCACCCGCAAGGATTCGGCCGGCTGCATCCTCTACAGCGCCGAAAAAGCCACCTGGATGGCGCTGGAGGCGATCCAGTGCCTCGGCGGCAATGGCTATATCAATGATTACCCCACCGGCCGGCTGCTGCGCGATGCCAAGCTGTACGAGATTGGCGCCGGCACCAGCGAAATCCGCCGCTATCTGATCGGCCGCGAATTGTTCGAGGAAAGCGCATGAAGCGGCTCGGGGCGGTGCTCGCCGGCGGCGCCGCCACGCGCTTTGGCTCCGACAAGGCGCTGGCGATGTTCGGCGGCATACCGCTGATCGAGCATGTCATCACGGCGCTTACGCCCCAGGTTTCAAAAATCGTCATATGCGGCCGCGACTGGCCGGGCTTCACCCGCGTGGATGATCTGCCCGCTCCCGGCCTTGGTCCGCTGGCCGGGCTGTGCGCCGCGCTGGTCCATGCACGCCAAAACGGCTTTGACGCGGTGCTGTGTTCGCCGTGCGACATGCTCGGGCTGCCGGCCGATCTGGTGCAGCGCCTCGGCGCCGGCCCGGCCGTGGCGATGGGGCAGCGGGCGGTCGGGATATGGCCGGCAACGCTCGCCGCCTCGCTGCTCGCCCGGCTGGCCAGTGGCGGCGGGCGGTCGCTGCGCGGCTGGGCCGAAACCTGCGAGGCGGCGCAGATCGATTGCGGCGCGCTGCACAACGTCAATACCCCGGCCGACCTCGCCTGAGGGGGTGGCGGCGGCGGCGCTGGTCCCCTATCCGGGCGGCGTGTCTCGCCCCATCGCCTTTGCCCAATGTGCTGCCGGCATCGCCGTGCTGTGCGTCATGGACGCGATCGTCAAGCATCTGGCCGCCACCAATGCGGTCGTCATCGTCACACTGGGCCGCTATATCACCGGCACCGCGCTCGCCGCGCTGGTCTGGGCGTGGCAGGGGCGCCAGCCGATCACCCGCCAGATGCTGCCGCTGCACATCCTGCGTGGCGTCATCCTCGCTGCAATGGCAACCAGTTTCTATTATGGCCTGACGGTGCTGACGCTGGCCGAAACCATCACCATCGCCTTTATCGCGCCGTTGCTGGTGCCGCCGCTAGCCCGACTTGCCCTGAAGGAGCCGATGCAGCCGCGCTATGTCGCCGCCGGCCTGCTCGGCTTTGTCGGCGTCATCGTCACCGCCGGCGGCGCGCCGGATTTTGACAGCCGCCGCCTGCTTGCCCTTGCCGCCGTGCTGTTCTCGGCGGTCGCCTATGCCGCCAACATCGTGCTGATGCGCGCCCGTGCCGCCAGTGACGGGGCGACGGTGATGACCCTGATGGGCGCCATCGTGCCGATGCTGGTGCTGTCCCCCGCCGCCGTCGACGCGGCGCTGCCCGATACGACCACCCTCGCCTGGATGGTGCTGATGGGCCTGGTCGGCAATATCGGCATGCAGTTGATCAGCCGCGCCTATGCCAAGGTGGAAGCGCAGGCGCTTGCGGTGCTGGAATTCACCGGCCTGCCCTGGGCGGCGCTGTTTGGCTGGCTGTTCTTTGCCGAAGCCGTGCGGCCGCAAATCTGGGCCGGCGCCGCGATCATCGCCGCCGCCAGCATCTGGGCCATGCGCATGCCGGCGCCGGCCCTCAAGGCGGGATAATCAGCCCGGCTGGTCGGCGATCATCGCGGTAAAGCTCGCCTCGGCGGCGAGCTTGCCACCCACTTCCGCCCTGCCGCCGAACTTGCTCACCCGGCCGCGGTTCTGCACATAGTCGATCTTGAGTTCCAAAAGGCAGCCCGGTTCCACCGGCACCCGGAACTTGGCGTTCTCGATCGCCATGAAATACACCAGCTTGCCCTTGCCGGCGTCGCCCAGCGACAGCATCGCCAGCACGCCGGCCG
>JANYCM010000005.1 GCA_025360285.1 Sphingomonadales bacterium | reverse complement strand
GTCGTGACCGAGCCGGCGTTCCTGGCACATGTCAATGAAATGTCGGCCCGGATGCGCGCCGCGCTGGAGCAGATGATCCCGAACCATGATGACCTGTTCGAATCGGTGCGCGGCATGGGGCTGATGCTTGGCCTCAAGCTCAAATCCGACAGCCGCGCGTTTGTGAACCATGCGCGCAGCCATGGCATCCTAACTGTCGCCGCCGGTGACAATGTCGTCCGCCTGCTGCCGCCGCTGATCATCGAGGAACATCATATCCGCGAATGTGTCGATCGCCTGTCGGCCGCCGCCCGCGCCTATGTGCCGGCGGTCGCTGCGTAAATCTCCCCTCCCGCTTGCGGGAGGGGTCGGGGGTGGGTCTTGCCGCCGGCCCCCGTCCTCGCTTTCGTAACCCAATCCCCGCCCCCATCCGGGTGCGGAACAGGTATTCCCAATGCCGCATTTCCTCGATCTTGCCAGCGTTACCGCCCCTGCCCTGCGCGCCATTCTGGATGAAGCGCATCGCCGCAAGGCGGCCCGGCGCGGCCTGCCCAAGGGCACACCCGATAGTGATGCGCCGCTCGCCGGCCATACGCTGGCGATGTTCTTTGAAAAGCCCAGCACCCGCACGCGTTTCAGCTTCGACATGGCGATGCGGCAATTGGGCGGCACCAGCATCGTCACCTCGGCCGGTGAAATGCAACTCGGCCGCGGCGAAACCGTTGCCGACACGGCGCGCGTTCTCGGCCGCATGGTCGATGCGGTGATGATCCGCACCAACAGCCATGCCACGCTGGAGGGCCTGGCCGAAAATGCCGGCGTCCCTGTCATCAACGCGCTGACCGATATCAGCCACCCGTGCCAGGTCATGGCCGACATCATGACCTATGAGGAGGTCGCCGGCCTGCCGGTCGCGGGCAGCTGCTGGGCCTATCTCGGCGATGGCAACAACATGGCCAATTCGCTGATCGAGGCGGCATCGGTGCTGCGCTTCGACCTTCGGCTCGGCGTGCCGCACGGCTATGATCCCGATCAGGCAGTCATGGCCACTGCCGGCTGCCGCGGTGGTGCCATCGACCTGGTGCGCAGCGCCGCCGCCGCCGTTGACGGTGCCGATGTTGTCGTCACCGATACCTGGGTGTCGATGGGCCAGACCGAGGCGCGCGACAAGATTGCCGCGTTGCAACCCTTTCAGGTGACGGCGGCGCTGCTCGCCAAGGCATCCCCGAACGCGCTGTTCCTGCACTGCCTGCCCGCCCATCGCGGCGAGGAAGTGACAGCCGAGGTCATCGACGGCCCGCAATCCCGGGTCTGGGATGAAGCCGAGAACCGGCTCCACATTCAAAAGGCCATCCTGCTCTGGTGCCTGGGCAAATTGTGAGCGACGCCGCCCTCAAGGAAGGCCTGGCGCCGATCCGGGATCGCAGCCTGTCGTTCGCCGTGCCGGCGCGCGACGTGCGCGGCCGGGTGATCCGCCTCGATGCCTCGGTCAATGCCATTTTGGCGGCGCATGACTATCCGCCGGCGCTGGCGCAATTGCTTGGGGAAGCGCTGGTCGTCACCGCCATGCTCGGTGCGACGCTGCGCGAAGACGGTGGCGGCCTGACCTTGCAGGCCCAGGCCGATGGCCCGGTCAGCCTGCTGGTCTGTGATTACAACGCCGGCGCGCTGCGCGGTTATCTGCGCGGCGAGCCCGATACCCCGGCCGGTGATCTCGCCGCCATGTTCGGCGACGGCCATCTGGCGATCACCCTTGATCCGACAGACGCCAGCGAACGCTATCAGGGCATTGTGCCGCTGGAAGGCGCCAGCATCGCCGATGCCATCGAACAATATTTCCGATCCTCCGAGCAATTGCCGACCCTGATCCGCACCGCGATGGCGGGTGATGCCGCGACAGGCTACAGCGCCGGCGGGCTCTTGTTGCAATATCTGCCGCGCGGCGAAGAAGGCCGGGCACGCTTGTTTGCCGAGGATGATGGCAGCGCCGAACCCGAAGACTGGCAGCATATGCGCACCCTGGCGGCGACCGTTACCGCCGCCGAACTCACCGACACGGGCCTTGCCGAGGAAGCCCTGTTGTGGCGGCTGTTCCATGAGGAGGAAGTCCGCCTTACCCCCGGCCCAACGCCAACCCGCGGCTGCCGCTGCTCTCTGGCGCATATCCGCGACGTCATCGAACGCTTCCCTGAAGCCGAGCGCGCCGACATGCGCGGGCCCGACGGCCTGATCGGCGTCGATTGCCAATTCTGCGCGCGGGTGTGGAAGATTGATGCCTGAAAGCGCCCCCCTCGCTGTCGTGCTGCTGTCGGGCGGGCTCGATTCAACCACCGTCGCCGCCATGGCGCGCGCCGAAGGCTATCGCATCCTGGCGCTGACCATCGATTACAACCAGCGCCACCGCATCGAACTGGCGCATGCCGCCCGCGTTGCCGCGGCGATTGGCGTCGAACGCCATATCGTCCTGCCGCTCGATCTGCGCGGCTTCGGCGCCTCGGCGCTCACCGCTGACATCGCTGTGCCGAAAGGCGGCGTCGAACCCGGCATCCCGGTCACCTATGTGCCGGCGCGCAATACCATCTTCCTGTCGGTGGCGCTGGGCTGGGCCGAAGCCGCCGGCGCGCGTGACCTGTTCATCGGCGTCAACGCGCTGGATTATTCGGGCTATCCCGATTGCCGGCCGGCCTTCATCGCGGCCTTCGAAACCATGGCCAATGCCGCCACCAAGGCCGGCGTGGAGGGCGATCGCTTCACCGTCCACACTCCGCTTGCCGCCATGACCAAGGCCGATATTGTCCGCGCCGCCGCCACTGTCGGCGCACCGCTCGATCTGACCTGGAGCTGCTACGATCCCACCCCCGCCGGCCGGCCCTGCACCCAATGCGATTCCTGCCGGCTGCGCGCCAAAGGCTTCGAAGAAGCCGGCGTGGCCGATCCGGCGCTGTAAAAAAACCTCCCCCGCTTGCGGGAGAGGTCGACTCGGCCCCTTGGCCGAGCGGGTGAGGGTGTTTTTTCTGCTTCGAAGCGCGAACACACCCTCACCCGCCGCGCGCGACAAAGGTCGCCTTCGCGACG
>JANYCM010000387.1 GCA_025360285.1 Sphingomonadales bacterium | reverse complement strand
TGGCCGGGCTGGGCGATCGTTTCGACGGCAATGGCTTTGTCGCGGCGGTGCATCACCGGGTGGCCGAAGGCCTCTGGCGCACGTCGGTCGAAATCGGCCTGGCGCCGCGCTGGTTCGCCGCCACCGCGCCCCATATCGCCGCGCCGGGGGCCGCCGGCCGCCTGCCGCCGATGACCAATTTGCAGACCGGCATCGTCCAGCAGATCAACCAGGACCCTGACGGTGAATTTCGCGTGCTGGTGACGCTCCCGCTGCTCGGGGCCGATCCCGGAGTGGGGGTATGGGCGCGCTTCGGGGCATTTTATGCCTCCGTCGGCATCGGCGCCAATTTCTACCCCGAAATCGGCGACGAGGCGGTGGTGGCGTTCCTGAATGGCGATCCGCGCTATCCGGTGTATCTGGGCAGCCTGTATAGCAAAACCCGGCCGCCGCCCTATCCGCCGACGGCAGGCGACAGCCCGGCACCCAATAATATCAAAAGCTTCATGACCAAATCGAAACTCCACATCGATTTCATCGAGGATGACAAGGCGATCACCCTGACGACGCCGGGCAAGCAGAGCATCAGCATCAACGACAGCACCAAGGCGATCACGCTGACCGACATGAACGGCAATGTCATCACCATGGATGACAAGGGCATCGCGATCAGCAGCGCTTCGGACATCAATATCACCGCCACCGGCAAGATCAGCATCAGCGCCGGCCAGGCGATCAGCGTATCGACCAAGACCAGCCTGACCGTCACCGCCACCGCCTCGATGGCGTTCAGCTCGCCCGGCCCGATCAAGGTGGAGGGCGAACCCATCGCGCTCAACCCATGAAAATCTGGCCATGAAGATTACGAAATCCGAAGCCCAGGCGCTCGCCGCCAATGCCGTCTATCCGGCATTTCGCGGCCGCGGCTGGAGCTTTCCGCCGACCTTTGATCGCCAGGCGGCGGCGGTGATCATGGCCAGCGCCGATACCGACATCATGCAAAGCCTGTGGATCATCCTGTCCACCAGCCTTGGCGAACGCATCATGGTGCCGGGCTTTGGCTGCGACCTGATTTCGAAATTGTTCGCCAGCCTTTCGACCACCACCGCCAATGAAATCGCGCTGATGGTGACGCGGTCGATCACCGAATGGGAACCGCGTGTGACGCTCGACAATGTCACGGTCACCAATTCCACCGGCGACACCGGCTGGATCGAGATCAACATCGAATATACCATCCGCGAGACCAACGCCCGCAGCAATCTGGTCTTCCCCTATTATCTGCTGGAGGCGAGCTTGCCGTCGCCGCCCGCATGATGGCGCCCGACCTGCCCCCCGTCGACCGGTTGCTGAATGGGGCGACCAGCCAGGCGGACCGGCGGCGCAGCGCCCCGGCGCCCGAAAAGATCGCCGTCGATGGCCGCAGCATCGCGCAACTGCTGGCCTTTGCGGCGCAATATGGCGCGCTCATCCGCTTCTATGATCTCAACAACCAGCCCGATGGCGATTGGTCGGCGTTCTTCGCCGGCGACCCCGCCGTTGCCGCCGCCCTCCACGCCGCCGTCGATCTGCCCGCCATCGAGGCGGGTCTGGCCCGACTGCTGGCCGACATCCGCGCCGGCGGCGATGCGCTGCTGCCCGATCTGCTGCGCGTCATCGCCGATCTGCTGGCCATCCTGCACCGCGACCATGGCAATCCGGCCGACGCGCTGGCCATCATCGCCGCTGCCGCCCGCCGCCACCGCGGCACGCCGCTCGGTGCCGCGCTGGCGGCGCTGCACAGCGCCGCGCCCGATCCGCCCGGCGGCACCTGGCCGCTGCGCCTTGACGATATAATCGACGATGTCCTCGCCGCCCTCATCGCCGCGCTCGACGCCGGCATGGTGACGGCGCTGGCTGACATGACCGCCGCGCTGCAAACCTCGGGCCATGAACCCCAGGCGG
Organism: Sphingomonadales bacterium; assembly: GCA_025360285.1. GTDB lineage: Bacteria > Pseudomonadota > Alphaproteobacteria > Sphingomonadales > Sphingomonadaceae > Sandarakinorhabdus. The sequence continues at coordinate 10,117 of JANYCM010000387.1, read as the reverse complement.
CGCTGTACAATGCCTTTGTGCTGCTGTTCGCCGAGGTGCGGCAGCGGCTGAACCACTTCCCGCACCGGCTGGTCGATTGGTATTTCAGCGACATCCTCAAACAGAACCGCCTCGCCGCCGAAGCCAGCACCGCCTTCCTCGCCTTCACCCCCAAGCCCAATCTCGACCTTGTCTCGCTGCCACGCGGCAGCAGCTTTTCGGCCGGCAATGACGCGGCCGGCCTGCCGATCAACTTCGCCACCGAAAGCGCGCTGGCGGTAGTGCCCGTCAGCGTCACCGGGCTTGCCGTCGTGCGCGGCATAGCTGCCAGCGCCGAAAGCCCGGCAACGCTCGCCGGCCTGCTCAGCGGCGACGTCGATCTCGCGGCGTTCTTCGGCGAAACCCGCCAGGCCTTCCCGCTGTTCGGCGCCGCCCGCCCCGGCCCGGCAGGCGCTGTCACCATGGCCCCGGCCAGCCTGGGCTTCACCATCGCCAGTCCGGTGCTGATGCTGACCGGCGGCGCCCGCCAGATCATCATCGGCCTCAGCTTCACCGCTGCCAGCCTGAACGCCGCCACGGCGCTGATCACCGGCGACAGCGCTGCCTCGCCGACCGATGCCAGCAACAGCGTCATCGCCGCCACCCTGCACGGCGCCTTTGCGCTCTATTATTCCAGCGCGGCGGTCTGGGTCCAGGTCACCGAGGCCAGCGTCACGCCGCCGACAGCCGATACGCCGGACACGCCGACGCTGTTCACCGTCACCATCAACCTGCCCGCCGATGCGCCGCCGCTGGTGGCGCTGGCCACTGATCCGGCGAGCGTGCCGCCCGTCGCCGCCGGCGTTGCCACCGCGCCGCCCGGTGAGTTTGAGGATGATGGCACCACCCCGGCGCTGGCGGTGCGCTTCACCACGGCGACCTTGCCCCCCGGCAGCAGCGATGCCGCCAATTCCTTCCAACTGCTGTCGGCGCTGCACATCGCGCAGATCGCCCTTGATGTCACCGTCACCGGCTTCACTGGCCTCACCCTCACCACCCCCGCCGGCCCGGCCAGCACGACGCAAAGTTTCGCGCTGCTCGGCTCGCCGCCGGTGCAGAATGGCCGGCTGCGCCTCACCGCCGCCGAATTGTTCGTCAAGCCGCTGGCCAGCCTGTCGGTCAGCATCGCCTGGGCTGGGCTGCCGGTGACGACGACCGGCTTCCAGGGCTATTATCAGGGCTATGTCATCGATGCCGATGGCAACAAGACGACTGACCCGAACGCGCCGCCGTTGTTCGACAATGCCAGTTTCCAGGCCAGTTTCAGCCTGCTCAACCCCGGCTTCTGGACCGCCGCCGGCACCGCACCGATTGCGCTGTTCCAGACAGCGCCCGCCACCGAGGTAACGCCGCCGCCCCTCAATCCCGCCCCGGCCGTCGCCGCGCCCGTGCTGCCGACCTCGCTGCTCACCGTCACCGGCATCGCCCCGGTGGCAAACGTCCCCGCCTATTATGACCCGGCGACCAGCGCACTGCTGCTCACACTCGTCGCCCCCAGCTATGCCTTTGGCAATATTCTCTATTCCAGCAATTTGATGGCCGCCTCGATCGCCCAGAGCAGCGCGCTGGCCAGCCAGATGCGCAGCACCACCGCCAGCGCCGCCGCCGGTGCCCTGGGCCAGGTCGCCAATGCCGCCGCCGTCAATGCCAGCGCCCCGGCCGCCAGCTATGCCAGCGGCATCGCCGGGGCCATCGAACAGGCGATTGCGGCGCTGACCGGCGATGCGCTGGCCGCCGCCCGCCAGGCGGTGGCAATGGGCGGCCTGTCGCCGGCCGGGCTGGAGGCGGCGCTCGCCGGGGCGGCGGTCAGCGGGATTTTCGGCAGCATCAAAGCGCTTTTCACCCGCATCGGCCAATGGTGGCATGGCATCACCGATGGCGGCGTGTCCGACCGGCTGACCGCCTGGCTGACCGATCACATGCCCGATGCCGGGTCCGGGGCCAGCGCCGCCAGCCGGTCGCAAACGCTGCTCCAGGCCGCCGACATGCTGCGCACGGCGCACGGCGCCAGCAAAGGCCAGCCCGCGGCAGTGGCGCGGCCGCAGATGGCGGCGGCGATCCAGCAGGTGCAGGGCCTGATCGGCAGCACCGGCGGCCAGGCCACGCCCGCCCCGACGCCGACCAGCGTCGTCATGCCCAATCCGCCCTGGCTGCCGATGGCGACGGCGGTGACGGTGAATTACACCGCCAGCGCCCTCGCCAGCATCACCGTCGTCGCCACCGCCAGCGGCGATATCGATGAAGCGCCGGCCAGCCCGGTGCAGGCGGTGCAAATCGCCGCCGAACCCACATTTGTCCACCATGCCGACACGGGTAATATGGCCCAACGCCCGTCGCAGGCGCAACCGATCGCCAGCCCGCCGCCGGCCGAACCCACGGCCGATGGCGCCGCGTCACCGCCGCACCGGCACGGCGCGGCACTGGCCTTTCGCCACCTGCAACCCTTCAATGTCACACGGCCGTGGCTGGCGCCGGTCAGTCAGCCGGTGCCGCTGGTGCCGCAATCCGCCGTTACAGCGCCCGAATTGCTGCCTGTCGCGGCCCCGAAATCGACGCTGATGATCCAATTGTCGGCGGCGGTGCCGCAGGTCTCGCTGCTGGTCGAACTCGCCGCCGGCCCCAATGGCTGGTGGCAGACGCCGCCGAATTTGGCCTGGCAACAGCAATTGGCCGACCGCTGGATCGATGTCGATGTCCTTGCCGATGGCACCGACGGCATGGCCCGCACCGGGGTCATCACGCTGGCGCTGACCGCCGACAAGACCGCCGTGCAGCCGCCGCGGCTGCGCATCAGCACCGGCGATGATATCGCCAATGTGCCCAATGTCACCGCGATCATCGCCAATGCGGTGAACAGCCGCTGGATCGGGCCGGGCGGCGCGGCGACATTGGGCGTCCCGCTGCCGCCGGGATCGATCAGCAAGGCCAATGCCAGTCTCGCCGGCATCGCCACCATTGATCAGCCGCAGGCCTCGATCGGCGGCCGGCCGCCCGCCATCGGTCCGGACCTGCATCTGTGGCTGGCGGAACGCACCCGCCACAAGGGCTTTGCCGTCGATCAATGGGATTATGCCCGGATCATCCTCGAAGCCGTGCCGATGCTGTGGCAGGTGGCGATCGTGCCGGCGACCGATGCGGTGACGGGGGCGGCGGCGGCCGGCAAGATCTGGGTCGTCGTCGTTGCCGGGCCGCGCACGCCGAATGTCACCGATCCCAGCGTGCCGGTTGTCGATCCCGGCATATTGTCCGAAATCAAGACGCTGCTCGAAGCCATCACCAGCGCCTTTGCCGAACCCCAGGTGTCGAACCCGCCCTGGCTGCGCCTGCAAGTGACGGCGACTTTGGCGTTCGATGATGGCGAAACCAGCGCCTTCTGGATCGACACATTGCAGTCCGATCTCATCGCCTGGCTGTCGCCCTGGCCCGATGCGCGTTTCCCGCGCCGGCCGGCGAATTATTACCGCAAGCACGCCATCGCCGAATTCATCCGCGGCCGCGCCTATGTGCGCGCCATCATCGATCTGGATGTGCGGCCCGATGGTACAGTGCCGGTGCAGGGCCATTATTATTGCACCTCCGCCGCCAGCCATTGCCTGACAGCCGCCATCGAGCCGCCGGCCAATGATGCAACCACCACGCGGCCAACCCTTCATCAGGACGGCCGCCGCCCCGCCGCCCGCGGTCGCCCGGCATGACGGCGGTGCCCGCCACGATCAGCCGCCGCGCCGAGACCGATCCCGGTGCCGAATATGATGCGCTGTGTGCCCAGGCCATCGCGCTGGTGCAGACCATGGCGGGCAGCAACTGGACCGATTACAACGCGTCGGACCCCGGCATTACTATCCTCGAAGCGCTGTGTTACGCGCTGACCGAACAGGCCTATCGCGCCGATTTCAGCGTGACGGAGATTCTCAGCCCGCCGCTCGGCGCTCATGTCGATCTGCGCCGCCAGGGCCTGATGCCGGCGCGATCGATCCTGCCGTGCAACCCGGTGACCATCGCCGATCTGCGCCGGCTGGTGCTCGACCGCGTGCCGGGGGTGGCGAATGTCTGGTTCAGCCGCGCCCGCCACGACCGGCCGGAGGCCGGCAACGATTACAACAAGCCGGAGGCGGGGCAGGGGCTTTATGACATCGCCATCCTGCCGCTCGATTACGCCGATGATGACCGGTTGGTGGCACAGGTGCTGCGCGTCTACCGGGCGCATCGCGGCCTGTGCGAGGATGTCGATCACGCCTTTGTGCTGAAACCGATCGATGTGCGGGTCAGCGCCCGGTTGCAACTGGCGGATCATGCCGATGCGGCGGCGGTGCTGGCGGCGGCGCTGTTCGCGCTGGGGCTGGCGCTGGCGCCCGAACCGCAGCGCACATCGCTGGCGGCGCTGCGGACCGCCCACCGGTCAACGACGGCGATTTTCACCGGGCCGCTGATGCTGCGCGGCTTTATCGAAGATGGCGAACTGACGGCGCTGGCGACCGTGATCACGGCGCTTGAACTGACGCAATTGCTCGCCGAAACCCCCGGCGTGCTGTCGGTCGGCGGCTTTGCTGTGCAGCGCGGCGACCAGGATCACCACCCGCAAAGCGACCGGCTGGTGCGACCGCCCGGCCAGGTCTTTCGGCTGCTCGCCACCGCCGCCGGCGACGATTTTACCCTGCATCTCTATCGCGGTGCGACGCGCATACAGCCCAATCCGGCGGCGGTGCGGCGCCGGCTCGATCAGCTTTGGGCGGCGCGGCGCCAGACCTTCCCGCTGCGCGATGATTATCAGGCCTATTATGGCGCGCCGGCGGCCGACCATGCGCCGCTGGCGCGCTATACCTCGGTGCAGACGCAGTTTCCGCAGGCCTATGGCATCAACGCCGCCGGCCTGCCGCCGGGGGCGGGGCCGCAGCGGCGCGCGCAGGCGCGGCAGTTGAAGGCCTATCTGCTGGTCTTCGACCAGATGCTGGCGGACCAGTTCAGCCAATTGGCCTTTGTCCGCGATCTGTTTTCGCCGGCGGCGGGGGACGATGCGACCTACCAGGCGCAATCCTTGCGGGACATTGTGCCCGATGTCGAACCGCTGCTGATGACGGGCTATGAGGCGGGGTTGCAGAAGTTGGTGGCGGCCAGCGATCCAGTGGCGCAGCGCCGCAACCTGGTGCTGGATTTCCTGCTGTCGCTTTATGCCCAGGCGCTGACAGCGCCGGACGAGGGCCACACTGGCCATGTCGATGCGGCGGCGCGCGATGCGGCGCTGATCGCGGCGAAACAGGCCTTGCTGCGCCATCTGCCGCAGGCGACGCGCGACCGCGGCCGGGGCTTTGATTATGCGCGGCGGCCGTCGCTGCGAGCGCGGGCCGGGGTGGACATGCTCAGCCGGATCGAACTGGCGCTGCTTGATGACCTGGTTGTGCCCGGGGCCGGGGATGATGACGGGGACGCCGCGGGCGCGGTGCTGGTCGATGATGTCGCGGCGGCAAGCTTTGGCCGGCGGTTGCCCGAGGATGCCTGGGACAGTCTGGCCGAACATGCGCGGCTTGCTGATCCGGACCGGGCGCCGGGGGCAGGGGAGTCGCCGCCGTCACCGCTGGCCGGGCAGCGCATTGCCGCCGTGCTGGCGCCGGCGCTGGGCGACCCCGGTGCCTATCGCCTGTTGACGGCGCACGAGACCGACATGGTGTTTGTCGTTTGCCTCGATGCCGAGGGCCGCTGGTGGTGGCTGGGCGAACACGAAGACGAAGCGCGGGCGCTCGACTGGCTATGGGCGATCATCGCGGCGGCGGCGCGGCACCCCGATATCGATACCAGCCCGCGGCTGGCGCTGGTCGAATGGCCACTGCTGCGCTTTGGCGGCATGGCGAATTGCCAACTGCGGATCAGCGCCGTGCTGTCGGCGGGCCGGGCCTTCCGCAACGATGCCGGCTGGCGACAACAGGCCGAAGCGATCGTGCGGCGCAACCTGCCGGCGCATCTGCTGGTCGATGTGCTGTTCCTGGGGGCGATCGAGCAGCGGCGCTTTGACCGGCTTTATGCCGACTGGCTGCTGGCGCTGCGCGGCGACGATGACCATGCCCATGACCATGACCATGACCATGACCATGACCATGACCGGGCGCGGGCCTGTCGGGCGCTGGCGCGCTGTCTTCTGCAGGAGACAGTTTCGCCGCCGGAACCGCCGTTTGTGCCAGAGCCATCACCGTTGCCGACCCCGCCAGACCCGGTGCCACTACCCCCACAACCGGCGCCGATACCGGTGCCGACCCCGCCCGAACCGGCCGCACTACCCGAAACGCCCGCTGAAACCCCGGAAAAACCCGCTAACTGGTTGATTGCGTTGGTTCGCTTCGTGCTCGCCTGGGTGCGGGCACTCTGGCAGCGCCTGTGGACGCGGATACCGCCACCGGACCCCGTGCCGGTGCCGCCCGAACCGGTGGTGCCGACGCATCCCGACGTGGCGGTGGCGACGCCGGGGGCGAAGGGTTTTGATTGCAGCACGACGCTGAGCCTGGCCAGTGCGCAGGCCTTTGCGGCGGCCGGCTATCAGTTCGTTGTGCGTTATGTTCCAAGGACTTCGGTGACATCGCCGGGCACCACCAGCGGCGATCTGACCGCTGTGGAGGTGCGCAATATCCGCGCCGCGGGCCTCGCGTTGATGATCGTCCAGCATGTTGCCGGGACCAGCAGCCACCCCTGGACGCCGACCGCCAGCCTGGGCACCAGCTATGGCCAGACCGCCGCCGCCAACGCCCAGGCCGCCGGCGTGCCACCGGGCGTCACCCTGTTCCTCGACCTCGAAGCCGTGACCCCCGGAACGTCCCCGCAAGTCATTGAAAGCTATTGCAATAATTGGGCAACGGCGGTGGCGGCAAATGGCTATCAACCCGGCCTCTATGTGGGCGCCGGCTGCGGGCTGACGGCTGCCGAGATCGAAGCCCTGACAATCCGGGTTTTCTGGAAATCCGGCAGCCAGGTGCCGGCGCTGACACCCGGCTATGGCATGGTCCAGACCATTGAAAACAATGCAAAAATCGACGGCGTGCCCTATGATTCCGACATGGTGACCGGCAATCCCGCCATCCCGCGACCCTGTTGGTGGTCCCATGGCTGAACAAACCAGCGCCCGCAAACCGGCCCCGCAAGCCGCCCCGCCCATCCTTTGCCGCACCGGCGGCGGCCCGGCAACGCTGGTGGCCCAGCGCGCCGCTCTCAACGCCGCACCCGCCGTTACCCAGCTCAAGGCCCATGCCGCGGCGCTGGCGAACCGCACCGGCCTTCCCGACCGCCTCAAAGCAGGCGTGGAAGCCCTCTCGGGCCTGTCGCTCGATCACGTCCGCGTCCACCATGGTTCGCCGCTGCCGGGCCGCATTCAGGCCCACGCCTATGCCCGGGGCAGCGACATCCATCTGGCACCCGGTCAGGCGCACCAATTGCCGCATGAAGCCTGGCATGTCGTGCAGCAGATGCAGGGTCGCGTGCGGCCCACATTGCAGCTGCGCGGCATTGCCATCAACGACCATCAGGGGCTGGAACACGAAGCCGATGTGATGGGTGCGCGGGCGCTGAGCGGGTCGCATGCTGTTGATAATACAAGGCTTGGGCGGAGTGGGGTATCGGCCGCCACAATATTACAGGCCCGCAAATGGCAATATAAAAGCGGCGCCTGGCATCCCTATGGCTGGGTGGCAAAGGCAGGCGATACCTTCAATCCGGGCGCTGCTGCGGCTGCCACCGCGGCGGCCGCACCCGCTGCCGCGCCGACAGAGGATGAAATACGCGACGATGGCCAATATACCCAGGCCAGCGACCCCTCGGTCGTGCCGTTTCTGCACGGCGATGACGAACGCATGGGCGGCAAAGGCTATGACGAACAGGTCGCCGGGATCACGCCGCCATCGGGCCATGTGCGGGTCACGGCCGTCCAGACCGGTGACATGCGCGCTGGCGCGGGCGCGCATGAATTCTATCCGACCAACCCGCCGGGGCCGATGGTGGGCAACCCGGAACTGGCGGCGTTTCAGTCCGGTGCGCGCAGCGCCACCGACCACACTTTGCTGATTAACAACAACGTCGTAGCGGCGCACACCGGCATGTTTCCGCATCCTGTTACGGCGGGCAGCAGCACTCACACAGCGGGCCAGAAGCCGGTCCATGATGCCATGCGCAACTATGTGCCGCCCGGCGCCAGCCCGGTCGAACGCAATCTGCAGCGGACCGGACACGCGCTCGCTTCCTTTGCCAACGGCCCCCAGATCATGGGATCGGATTTCATCACCGGCGCCCTGCCAAATCATACCAGTTCAGTTCCGTTACAGGCGCCGGCAGCGGCCGATGCCGAACGTATTCGCCTGGCCCAGGACCAGCATGAACGCCGCGAACACGCCAAGGCGCGGCTTAATGACCTGTACGCGGGGCACGGCTTTGCCGGCGCGGCACCGGCATCGCCCGAGCGGGAACCGATGGAGGATGACGGCACCGGGGGCGGCCCGGCAGCAGTGCCAAAGCGGGCACGCTCGCCGGTGCCGGATTTCCCCGAGGCCGACCCGCACAAGCGCCTTGCCGATGAAGCCGCCTATGTCACGGCGCCGCTACGCCACGGTGCCGACCTCATGACGCGTCAGGTCTGTGCGGAATGTGATCACAGCAATGCGCCGGGCAACGTGGCTTGCGAACATTGCGGCACAGCGCTTTAGGGTGGCGGGCCGGTGATCGCAGCCCATCGCATCGGCAGCTTCACCTGCAATGCCGTCCTGTCTGACGTCGATTCCGCCTACCGGCTGCGGCCGCGGCTGGAAGCACTTACCCAGCGCGTTTTGCCGGCGGTTATCGAGCGTATCTGTAATGATCTGGTGCCGTCAGACATTCATCTCCAACTGGGCGCCATGACGGTTGATCTTGGTGCGATCGGCGCGGAACGACTGGAAGCTGATGTTGTCACGGCCTTCGGTCTTGCCTTCAGCGAAGCTCTGGTGGCGGCGATTTCTGCCGCCCGGACCGGCACTTCACCGGATGCCCGCTGGTTGGCTGGATCACAATACCGGCTTGATCGATTTGCGACTTATCTTGCAACCGGGCATGTAGCCGCCGCCAGTGGCTCTGAAATCCTTGCGGAATTTATCGCTTTGGCGACTGATCAACCGGATACGCTGCTCGCCATGTTGCGGCGCCATGCCGGCGATCCGGACGTTCTTGCCCGCCTGGTTTATCAGCTTGGCGAAAAGGGTCTTGGTGCCCTGCTGGACATTTTGGCCCCGGCCGATGCTGCGCTGATCTTGGGGTTGTTGACGGATGTCTTGCGGGTGCATCGCCAACCGCCTCTGTCCGTTGCAGTCGATATGCCAACGGCCGAGCTTGAAACCCTGTTGTGGGTCAGCACGCTCGAATTTCTGCTGCGGGACGCCGGCAGCCAGTTCAACCGGCGGCAATTTCTTGGCCATCTGCTGGCACGTGAAGCCGCGCGCGCCGGGGTCGCCTATGTTGACCTGCTACGACTGCTTGCCGCCGCAACCAAACAGGCGCGGGCGCGGTCAGGCTTTCGGTCGTCACTGCCTGTGGTGCTCGAGGCTTTGCTGGCTGATGCTGCTCGGAGACCCGACGTTTCGTCACCGACACCGCTCCGTTTTTATGGCGACGCGGTCACAATGGCGGCCGTTGCAGGTGATTTCGGTCCGCTGGTCGAAGCAATTCACAAGGCTAACGCAGGACAATTGCAATCCCTTCTGGCCCGACTCTTGCCAGCCGTATTTTCCGGCCTGGTCGCTTGGCTCGATCCTGCAAACGCAGCGAACGTCATGGTGCTTTTTGACGATTTCCTTTTTGTTTCTCGGAGCTACGGGTCGCCTAATGATCCCCCGTTGTCCGTATTGCGCCGTATCGTCATCCAATATCTACGCCAACAAGGCGGCGCTTCGTTCGATCAGCAAGGTTTTGTCAAAGTCTTGGTAATGCAGATGGCGGCCGCTGTTGGTATCGATTTTGCCATCCTCCTGCAGGCGCTTAACGAGTTGCGCACGACGGAATTGCGCTCCTCGCTGCCTGTAATTCTTGCCGCGATCATAGCGGAAATTCAGCCGTCGCAGCGCGAGGCCGCGATGCTGGTGCCGATGATGCGACTGGC
>JANYCM010000335.1 GCA_025360285.1 Sphingomonadales bacterium | reverse complement strand
GCCGTATCGCCGCCACCGATGACGACGACATGCTTGCCCGCCGCATCAAAGCCCGTCGCCACCGGATCACCAAAGCCGGCGCGATTCGACGCGGTGAGATAATCGAGCGCCTCCAAAACGTTCGGCCCATCGGCGCCGGCCACTTCGACCTGCCGCGCCGCATAGACGCCGGTGGCGATCAGCACCGCATCATGGCGCTCGCGCAGCTCGGCAAGGCTGGCATCGCGCCCGACTTCAAAGCTCTGGTGAAACACGATACCGGCATCGATCAGCCGCTGCACGCGCCGCATGACCACGGGCTTTTCCAGTTTGAACCCCGGAATGCCATAGGTCAGCAGGCCGCCGGCGCGATCATGACGATCATAGACATGGACGGCATAGCCCTTGCTGCGCAGCAGTTCCGCCGCCGTCAGCCCGGCCGGGCCGCCGCCAATGATGCCGACCGATTGCGATGAACGGTCAGCGGTGATGCGCACCGGTTTGACCCAGCCGTTTTCCCAGGCGGTATCGGTGATGAATTTTTCAATCGAGCCGATGGTGACGCTGCCGAAATCCTTTTCGATGACGCAATTGCCCTCGCACAGCCGGTCCTGCGGGCAGATGCGGCCGCAGATTTCTGGCATCGTCGAGGTAGCAGCCGAAAGCTCATAGGCTTCTTCCAGCCGGCCCTCGGCGGTCAGCTTCAACCAGTCGGGGATGTTGTTGTGCAGTGGGCAGTGGACCTGGCAGAACGGCACGCCGCATTGCGAACAGCGTGCCGCCTGTTCCTCGGCCTTGGCGATGATGAACGGCCGCGCAATTTCCAGGAAATCCTGGGCGCGGGCCTCTATCTCACGCTTGGCCGGATAGGCCTGGGCACGGTCGGTAAACTTCAACATGCGTGTTTCGGCCATGGTATCCGCCCCTCTCAGGCGTCGCCGTAACGCCGCTGCCGAGGCAAGTCACGCAAAAAATGTCATTTAGGACAGATTTACTGTCCTTATTTTTGTCTATTTGCGATCGAGGGCGGGATTTAATCGATAATTGGTCCCGTTACGGCCCTATTTGGCAAACAGCCAGAGCAGCGCCGCCGATCCGGCGATGATTCGATACCAGGCGAAGGGCGCAAAACCATAGCGGCCGATCATCGATACGAACGCCCGCACCACGACCAGCGCGACGATAAAGGCCACGCCAAAACCGATGCCGATGCTGCCCAGATCATGGGCATCGAGCACGCTGCGATTTTTCCAGAGTTCCAATGTGGTCGCCCCGAGCATCGTCGGGATGGCAAGAAAGAAACTGAATTCCGCCGCCGTGCGCCGTTCGACGCCCAAAGACAGGGCGCCCAGGATGGTGGCGCCCGAACGGCTGACCCCGGGTATCATCGCCAGGCACTGGATGAAGCCAACGCCGATGGCGGTGCGCGCCGGCATGTCGGCAACGCCGCGGATGCTGGCCTTTTTGGCCAGTTTCTCGACAGCCAGGATGGCAAAGCCGCCGATGATCAGCGCCACCGCGACGACATCGGCGCGGCCGAGCAGCGCCTCGATCTGCTTGTGCAGCGCCAGGCCGATCACCACGGCCGGGAAAAACGCCAGAAGCAGGTTGCGGGTGAAGCGAATCGATTCGGGCTGCCGCCGCACCAACCCCAGAACCACTGCCAGCAGGGTGCGCCAATACAGCACGACGATGGCGAGGATGGCGCCTAACTGAATGACAATGTTGAAGACTTTCCAGCGTTCGGGATCATAGCCGAGTAATTCGCTGGCGAGGATGAGGTGGCCGGTTGATGACACCGGCAGGAATTCTGTCACCCCTTCGACGATGCCCAGGATGATGATGGTCAGCAGGTCATGATCCAAGGCCAGGGTGCTCCGCTGCCGGGCTGGGGTGCCGGCGGCGCAGCTCTAGCGCCGCGCTGCGGCGGGCGCCAGTGTCGTCAACCTCCCCGTGTCGGGCTGAATCGCCCGCCCGAACGATAGCGTTCCAGCATCGCCGGCACGAACGCCGCCATGGGTGTCGGCGCGATGCCCAGGTCGGCGAGGCCGGGCAGGGCGGGGTTGGCGACATTATCTTTTTGCAGCATCGCGAACTGGTCCGATGTCATCGGCATGAAGGGCAGCATGTCGCCGATGCGGCCCATAAGCCGGGCGATGCCATCGGGCACTTCGACCAGCGGGCGGCGGTGGCGGGTTTCGGCAAGGATCATCTGCAGGATGGCGCGAAAGCTCAAAACCTCGGGGCCGCCCAGTTCATAAATGCGCCCGGCCGCCGCGGCATCGCCCAGCGCCGCCACGGTAGCGGCTGCAACATCAAGGACGTAGACCGGTTGAAAGCGGCTGTCCCCGGCGATCACCGGCAGCGCCGGCGCCATGCGGGCCATGCCGGCGAAGCGGTTGAGGAACTGGTCTTCGGGGCCGACGACCAGGCTGGGGCGCAGAATCGTCGCTGTCGGGATGGCGGCGAGGACCCCCGCCTCACCTTCGGCCTTGCTGCGGGCATAGGGGACGGCGGAAGCCGAGTCGGCGCCGATGGCCGACATCTGGACATAGCTGACGATGCCGGCGGCGGCGGCGGCCTGTGCGGCGCGGGTGGCGCCTTCGGCCTGGACGGCGGCGAAGCGTTGCCCGCCGCGTTCATCGAGGATTCCAACCAGGTTGATCCCCGCCGCCGCCCCGTCCAATGCCGCAGCAACCCCGGCGCCCGTCCCGATATCGCCGCGCACCAGCTGGATCTGCCCCAGCCCGCACAGCGGTTTCAAAAATCCGGCGCGTTCGGGGTGGCGCACCACTACCCGAATCCGGTTGCCGCGTTCGGCCAGTTTCTGGACAATATAGCGTCCCAGAAAGCCGGACCCACCAAATATGGTGACCAACGCATCGGGGGCCAGGCGGGAAGCGGGATCAGTCATGCCGCTCCATAGCGCGCCGCCGCCGCTGTGTCGCGCTGCCGGTTGCGAAAATCCGCTGCGGCACATTGACAAGCCCGGCCCTGGCCCGTAACCGCCCGCTCCTACCTTCGTGCCCGGATGGCGGAATTGGTAGACGCACCAGCTTCAGGTGCTGGCGCTCGCAAGGGCGTGGAGGTTCGAGTCCTCTTCCGGGCACCACTCACTTTCCGACGCGTGAGCCGTCGCGAGTGTCTCGGCACCTGCGCAAATTTCCCGCCCATTCCCGGAGGTTTGCGGAGACGCATGTGCCGACGTGGGGTTTAGAGAATCGATCCAGGGCGAGTGGAGGGGCTATTACCGCGCCCCGTCTCAACTGCCATATTTCCAGACCCCACGGGTGGGTGACCTCAGGCGAACCCGAGCATCGTCTTTTGCTGGTCCCAGGCGAGCGGCAGCCTGGCGGCGAGCAGCGTGCGGGTCGATAGCGCCGGCGGCTGGCGACCGTTCATGATGGCGGAGACGATGTCGGGCGCGAGATAGGCGACCTCGACCAGCCGCGCGAGTCGCTTGCGGCACTGACCAGATGCGGAGGCGATGTCCTTGATGGTGAGTTTGGGGGCGGCAAGCACGCGCTCGCGAGTGGCGCGCGCCTCAGTCAACAAAGCGATCAGCTGCTCGTCGCGGTCGACCGCGATGCCATCGGTCATCACCAGCTTGACCTCCTTGCCACGGCGAACACGGGCGATCGGCGCGGTAAGCATCAGATGGCAACGGTCCTCGATCGGCCCGCCGAGCATGGTCGCCAGCGCCGCGCCGTCGAGCGCTATGATCATCTCATCGTCGTGCAACGCGACCCGGCGAACGATGGACGCGACGATTGTCCGCCGATGATAGGTACTGCCGTCGAGCCGATCAGCCGTGTTTGCGGCGCGGGTGAACATGCTGGCGAGAGCTGTGGCATCGACATCGCCCACCATTTTGCGGAGCGCCGACCGATCCCTCAACATGCCGGTAAGTCTGGAGACGACCGCCGCCTCCACATCGCGCGCCGGCATCCGCCACGCCGGGGCATCATCGGTGATCGCCGATGCATGGGTGATGTAATAGCGGTAACGCCTGCCGCTCTTGACCGCGTGGCTCGGGCTCATGCGCCGACCGTGTCCATCGACGATGATGCCGGCAAGCAGACTCGCCTCGCGCGCGTTGCTTCGGCTGCTGCGCTCGATGCTGATGTCGGCGATCCGGTGCTGGACCGCTTGCCAAAGCTCGGGATCGATGATCGCCTGGTGCTCACCGGGATGGGCCGTGCCTTTGTGGACGGTCTCGCCAATGTAGACGCGGTTGCCGAGCAGGTGGAACAGCATCCCGCGCGCGAACGGGATGCCGCCCTTGACGCTGCCATCGGCCTGCGGACGCCGCTTGGTGCGGTAGCCCTGCTCGCGCAGCTCGTCGAGCAGCGCCTGACCCGAGCCGAGCGCCACGTAGCGCTGGAACACGTGGCGGACGATCTCGGCGTCGGCATCGTTGATCACCAGCTTGCGGTCGCGGACATCGTAGCCAAGTGGCACCGGACCACCCATCCACATGCCCTTCTTCCTGGACGCCGCTACCTTGTCGCGGATGCGCTCGCCGGTCACC
>JANYCM010000332.1 GCA_025360285.1 Sphingomonadales bacterium | reverse complement strand
GCCAGCAAAAAAGCTGCTGATGGCCGAGATCGGCGCCAGGGTGCTGACGGCGGCTGCCGACGTTGGCGCGGCGGACTGGAACGCCTGCGCCGGCCCCGACAATCCTTTCGTCGCGCATGAATTCTTCACCAGCCTGGAGGCGTCGGGCAGCGCCTGTGCCCGCACCGGCTGGCAACCGGCGCATATCGTCATCGATGATGCCGCCGGCGTGCCCCTCGGCATCATGCCGGCCTATCTCAAATCGCACAGCCAGGGCGAATATGTCTTCGATCATGGCTGGGCGGATGCCTGGGAACGCGCCGGCGGTGCCTATTACCCCAAGCTGCAATGTTCGGTGCCCTTTACCCCGGCCACCGGACCGCGGCTGTTGCTGCGTGATCCGGCGGCCGCCCCGGCGCTGCTCGCTGCCGCCGAAACACTGGCGCGGCAGAATGGTCTCTCGTCAGTTCACGCCACCTTTCTGACTCCCGAACAACAGCCGCTGTTTGCAGCGCAAGGCTGGCTGATGCGCAGCGGCGAACAATTCCACTGGTCCAACGACGGCTACAGCTGTTTCGCCGATTTTCTCGCCGCGCTGTCGTCGCGTAAGCGCAAGGCTATCCGCCGTGAACGGGAAGGCGCCCTGGCCAGCGGGGTCGAGATCGTTCATCTGACCGGCGCCGCCATCACCGAGGCGCATTGGGACGCCTTCTGGCGCTTTTACCAGGACACCGGCATGCGCAAATGGGGCCGGCCCTATCTGACGCGGGACTTCTTCTCGCGGCTCGGCGAATCGATGGGCGACCGGGTGCTGCTGATGCTGGCGCTGCGGGAGGGACGGCCGGTGGCGGGCGCGCTCAATCTCATTGGCACCGATTGCCTGTATGGCCGCTATTGGGGATCGACCGAGGACATCCCCTTCCTGCATTTTGAACTTTGCTATTATCAGGCCATCGACTGGGCGATTGCCCATGGCCTCAAACGCGTCGAGGCCGGCGCCCAGGGCCAGCACAAGCTGGCGCGCGGCTATCGCCCGGTGGCGACGGTGTCGGCGCATTATATCCCCGATCGCGGTTTTCGCGCTGCCGTTGCCGATTTCGTGGCGCGGGAGGGCGAAATGGTGGCGGCGGACATCGACGCGCTGGATATGGCCACACCGTTCAGGCGCGGCTAAGATAGTTCGTGGCAGATGCGCTGCGAAAGGCCAAACGCGTCGCCGAAGGATTATGAGCATGACCTTGCGCATCATCGCAGCGGCAGCCCTGGCCGCACTGCTCACCGGCACCGCGGCGGCCGAGGAACAGATCTATCGCCTGTCGGCGGCGGAACGCGAAGCCACCATTGCCGCTGCCTCCAATCGTGCCGAAACCCCGGCCCTGCTGCCCGCCCCTGACCTGTCCGATCTGCGCGGCCCCTCGCTGTATGGCGACGGTGTGAAGCGCGACAAGCAGGTCCACGGCGAAGTCGGCATGTCCGTCGGCACCGGCGGTGCCCGCGGCTTTTTCGGCACCGCCGTCGTGCCGCTCGGCGACAATGCCACCGCCACCGTCTCTTTCAGCCAGGGCCAGGGGCGCGGCTTTGGTTATGGCGGCTATGGCATCGGCTATTCGGCCTATGATTATTACCCCTACGGCTATCTGCCTTACGGCAGTTCGCTGAACCGGCGGTTCGTGCGTTAAACTGCCAGATTATCGATCAACCGCGTCGTTCCCATAACCGCTGCCGCCAGCAATCGTGCCCCCGGCGTCACCGCGCGCAGCGGCGTCAGGCGCTCGCCATCCACCAGTTCGAAATAGTCGATCCGCGCAAAACCCGCCGCCGCAATCCGGCGTTCGCCGATCGCCAGCGCCGGGGCGACATCGCCGCCGGCGCGCAGCGCCTCGCGCGCCCGCGCCAGCGCTTGCGGCAGGGCCACGGCACGCAGCCGTTCATCGGCGGTCAGATACAGATTGCGCGATGACAGCGCCAGGCCATCATCGTCCCGCACGATCCCGCACCCGACAATCCGCGTGCCCAGGTCCAGATCCTCGGCCATGCGCCGCACGATCGCCAGCTGCTGCCAATCCTTTTCGCCAAATACCGCGACATCGGCGCGCGCCGCCGCCAGCAGTTTTGACACCACTGTCGCCACACCATCGAAATGCCCCGGCCGCGCGGCCCCGCACAACAGATCGGGCAAAGCCGCGACGCGTACATAGGTGGCAAAGCCCGGCGGATACATGGTGGCCACCGTCGGCGCATAGAGCAGTTCACACCCCGCCGCCTGCAATTTGGCGGCGTCGCCCGCCTCGTCACGCGGATAGCGTTCCAGATCCTCGGTCGGGCCGAACTGCTTGGGGTTGACGAAAATCGAAGCGGCCACCTTGTCGGCATGGCGCAGACCTTCACCGACCAGCGCCAGATGCCCGGCATGAAGCGCGCCCATCGTCGGCACAAAGGCCACGCGGTGCCCGGCGCGTTGCCAGGCCGCCACCGCCGCGGTCAGTTCAGCGGGCGTCCGCACAATGTGAAACTCTGATGGCACCGCCCACCCTCCGGTTGACACAGGCGCGCGGCTGTGGGCGAAACGCCGGCGATACGCAAGGTTTCGGGGCACAACATGGCATTGGGGAAAGCCCCGCACATCATCGTGCTGGGCAATGAAAAGGGCGGGTCGGGCAAATCCACCACCGCCGTTCATATCGGCGTGGCATTGGCCCATGCCGGTTTTGGCACGGCGATGCTCGATCTGGACGCCCGGCAGCGCACCACGGCGCGCTATCTGGAAAACCGCACGGCCTTTGCCGCCAAACATGGCCATAATCTGCCCACCCCGGCGATTGCGGTGATTGCCGAGATGCCGGGGGCCGAGGCCGAACTGGCACAGCGTCTGATTGAAGCAGCGGGGCTGGATTTCGTCATCATCGATACGCCGGGGCGCGATTCGGCGCTGGGCCGCGCCGCGCTGGCGCGGGCCGACACAATCATCACGCCGATCAATGATTCGTTCGTCGATCTCGATCTGATCGGCCAGGTCGATCCCGACAGCTTTGCGGTGCGCAAACCCAGCTTCTATGCCGAACTGATCTGGGATGCCCGCCGCGCCCGCGCCAAGGCCGATGGCGGCCAGGTCGATTGGGTGGTGCTGCGCAATCGCCTGTCGGCGCTGGAGGCGCGCAACCGCAAGCGCGTTGGTGCGGCGCTGGACGAACTCGCCAGGCGCGTCGGCTTCCGCACTGTCGGCGGCCTGTCGGAACGTGTTATCTTCCGCGAATTCTTCCCGCGCGGGCTCACGTTGCTCGACAAGGCGGCGCTGAAGGATTTCAGCCTCAGCCATGTCGGCGCACGCGCCGAACTGCGCGCGCTGATCGCCGGGCTGAAACTGCCGGGCTGGGATGCCAAGCGGCTACAAGACTGACATGGGAATAGCCCTCATCCTGGCCGCTGCCCTTGCCTGGTGGTTGCACCAGCGCGGCGAGTTGTTGCCGCATCTGGCGCGCTGGGCCGGCACCGGCGTCGCCGGACTACTGGCGCTGAAACTGCTCGAAGGCGGCCGCGTGCTGCCGGCGCTGATGGTGGCTGCCGCCGGCTATGGCTGGTGGCGTTTCAAGGCCCCCAAGGCGATCAGCCCGATGGCGATTCGCGGCGCCGAAACCCTGCTCGGTGTGGCGCGCGATGCCGGTCCCGAAACCATTCAGCTGGCCTGGCGCAGCCGCATGGCCACCGCCCACCCCGATGCCGGCGGCAGCAATGCCGCGGCCCAGGCGCTGACGGCGGCGCGCGATCTGCTGCTGGCGCACCGCGCTGCTGCGATGCAACAAAAATAATTCAATTTGCCGCTACAACCACTTGGCAAGACCGGCCTCTTCGCCCTAACGAAGCAGCGGGTCTGATCGCAATCATGGTTAACGTCTTCGGAGATCGACCAATGGCACATCGTTTCGACCCCACCACCTTGCGCGAATATGATATCCGCGGCCTGGTCGGCGACACACTGACCGAAGCCGATGCGCTGGCCATCGGCCGCAGCTTTGGCACCATGGTGCGCCGCGCCGGCGGCAAGAAGGTCGCCGTCGGCCTTGATGGCCGCACCTCGTCGCCGGCCTTTGAAACGGCGCTGTGCCAAGGACTGAATGATGCCGGCGTCAATGCCTGGCGGATCGGCCTGGGGCCGACTCCGATGCTCTATTATTCGGTTTATGAACTGGCATGCGATGGCGGCATCATGATCACCGGCAGCCATAACCCGCCGGCATACAATGGCTTCAAGATGATGCTCGCCGGCCGGCCGTTCTTTGGCGCCGATATCCGCGCGCTGGGCGCCATGTCGGCCGCCGGTGACTGGGATAGCGGGACGGGTGCGAATCACCAGATCGACATCATGGACCGTTATGTCGATCGCCTGCTCCAGGATTTTGACGGCGGTGCCTTCACCATCGCCTGGGATTGCGGCAACGGCGTCGCCGGGCCGGTTGTCGAACGGCTGGTAAAGAAATTGCCCGGCACCCATCACCTGTTGTTCACCGAGGTTGATGGCACTTTCCCCAACCACCATCCCGATCCGACCGAGGAAAAGAACCTCGAAGACCTCAAACGCGTCGTGCTCGAAAAGCATTGCGATTTCGGCCTGGCCTTTGATGGCGATGCCGATCGGCTGGGCGCGATCGATGGCAAGGCGCGGGTTGTCTGGGGTGACCAATTGCTCGGCATCCTGGCCGAACCCGTGTTGAAGGCGCTGTCCGGTGCCACCATCATCGCCGATGTGAAGGCCAGCCAGGCGCTGTTCGACCGGATCACCGCGCTGGGCGGCAAGCCGATGATGTGGAAGACCGGGCACAGCCTGATCAAGGCCAAGATGCAGGAAACAGGTTCACCGCTGGCCGGCGAAATGAGCGGGCACATCTTCTTCAAGCATCAATGGTATGGCTTTGACGATGGCATCTATGCCGGCATCCGGCTGATCCGCGCCGTCACCGAACTGGGCGGATCACTGACGGCGTTGAAGGACGCCATGCCGGTGATGCTCAACACGCCGGAACTGCGCTTCCAATCCTCCGAAGACCGAAAGTTTGCGGTTGTGGCCGAAGTGCTGGCCCGGCTGACGGCCGCCGGCGCCACCGTCAATGAAACCGATGGCGCCAGGGTGACGACGCCGGATGGCTGGTGGTTACTGCGCGCCAGCAACACCCAGGATGTGCTGGTGGCGCGAGTGGAGGCTCGCGACGAAGCCGCGCTGGCGCGGTTGCAGGCCGAACTGAATGCCCAGCTGGCGGCGTCGGGCGTGGCGCCGACACTGGCGGGACATTGATTTCACAGGCTTAATTGGCTCAGATTGGTTTATGTTGCACCGCAACATAAACCTCTTGAAGTCAGCGCCGACTTGGCCTATGTTGCGTTGCAGCAAGGAATTGGGAGTCGATGATGCCGGCCGAAACGAAGACTGATCCGAAAAAGACTCGCGCCCCCCGCGCCGTCAAATCGGCAGCTTCGAAGCGCCCGGCGGCAGCGCCTGCCAAGCCCGCATCTCCGGCGCCGGTTTTGACCGGTGTGCCGGCGTCGCGGACCCCCGTCGACGCGACGTCGCCCGCGAAGGCGCCGCCGATCTTGAAGTCCGTCCCTTCCCGTCAGGAGAATATCATGGCTACCGCTTTTGAAAATACCCAGGAAACCGTTGCCGCCACCGTCAAGGACACTGTCGCCAAGCTCAACACCAGCGCCGAAGCGGCGATGACCAATGGCAAGGCCGCGATGGAACAGATCACCGCCAAGTCAAAGGAAGCCGTTGAGCAGAGCATGAAGTCGCTCGACGAAATGACCGACATGGCCCGCGGCAATGTCGAAGCCCTGCTCGCCTCGGCCCGCGCTGCCACCGCCGGCATCGAAACCATCGCCGCCCATGTCACCGAAGTGTCGAAGAAGAGCTTTGAAGACGCCAGTGCCGTTGCCAAGGCGATGACCAGCGCCAAGACCCCGAACGAGATGATGCAGCTGCAAAGCGATTTCGCCAAGACGCAGTTCGACGGCGCGGTTTCGGAATTTTCGAAGCTGACCGAAATGATGATGAAGCTGGCCGGTGAAGTGTTCGAACCGGTGCAGAACCGCGTCGCCATCGCCACCGACAAGATGAAGACGATCATCAGCAAGTAAGCTTTCGTCGGCGCGAGCCGTCAAACGATGAAGGGCGGGTGCGGCGACGCGCCCGCCCTTTTCGTTGCGCCGGTTTCGCCTTATATTGCTGGTTAGCCCCGCCCATCACAGGTTTCACGATCGATGACAGCAACCCCCTTTGCCGGCCCTGACAAGCAGGACCCCGGTGATGATGATGGCCGCGGCGGCACCGGCGTTGGTGTCGCCACCAAGACCCGCACCCGCACCGCCAAGCCGGCGCTGTACAAGGTGCTGATGCTCAATGACGATTATACCCCGATGGAATTCGTCGTCCTGACGCTGCAACGCTTTTTCAAGATGACCATCGAAGACGCCACCCGCGTCATGCTGCACGTCCATCAGCGCGGCGTCGGCATCTGCGGCGTCTTCACCTATGAAGTCGCCGAAACCAAGGTCAACCAGGTCATCGATTTCGCCCGGGAACACCAGCACCCGCTGCAATGCACGATGGAAAAGGACTGACGGCCAACCCCCTTCCCTTCCGTCTCCGCTGGCGGGAGGGGTCGGGGGTGGGTTCTCTGCCGTAAAATCACAGTTTCCGCCGCTGGAACGCCCCACCCCCAACCCCTCCCGCCAGCGGGAGGGGAGAAGAACAGAATGACCCGCCTCAGCAGTTTTTCCCCCGGCCTGCACGCCGTGATCATCGGCGCCGGCGGCGGCATCGGCCGCGCCTTTGCCGACCGGCTGGCCGCCGACTCAGGCGTTGCGCTGGTCACCCGCCTGACCCGCGTTGACCTTGATCTGACCGACCCTGCCAGCATCACCGCTGCTGCCGCCGCGCTGACGACACCGCCCGATCTCGTCATTTGCGCCACTGGCGTCCTGCACGGCCCCGGCCTGTTCCCCGAGCGCGACCTGCGCCAGCTTTCGGCCACCGCCTTTGCCCAGGCCTTTGCCATCAACGCCACCGGGCCGGCGCTGGTCGCCCAGGCGTTCTTGCCGCTGCTGCCCAAGGGGCGCAAGACGCTGTTCGCGGCACTGTCGGCGCGGGTCGGGTCGATCAGCGACAACCGGCTGGGCGGCTGGCACGCCTATCGCGCCTCCAAGGCAGCGCTCAACCAGATCATCCGCACCATCGCCATCGAACAGGCGCGCAAGAACCCCACTAGCGTCGTCCTCGCCCTGCACCCCGGCACCGTCGACAGCGCCCTGTCGAAACCCTTTCACCGCAGTGTCAAAACCCTGTTCACCCCTGGTCAGGCGGCGGCGCAACTGCTTGGCGTTATTGATGCGGCCACGCCGGCGCAGTCGGGACTGCTGCTCGACTGGCAGGGCGAAGCCATTCCGTTCTGATATGGCTGCCGCGCCGGGCATGCATCTGGCACAACCTCGCCAGCACCCCCATTTCAGTGTTAATCTGACCTTCAAAAGGGGAACCCCCATGAAAATGCTCCACCGCCCGGCCGACGCCCGCGGCAAATTCAATTTCGGCTGGCTCGATACCGCCCACAGCTTCAGTTTTGGTGACTACCGCGACCCGCGCTTCATGGGCTTTCGCTCGCTGCGCGTCATCAATGAGGACAGGCTGGCGGCCGGCGGCGGTTTCCCGACGCACCCGCACGCCGATATGGAAATCGTCACCTACATCCTGGAGGGCGCGCTGGAGCACAAGGATTCGCTCGGCACCGGCGCCGTCATCCACCCCGGCGATGCCCAGCGCATGAGCGCCGGCACCGGCATCCGCCATTCCGAATTCAATGCGAGCAAAACCGATCCCGTCCATCTGTTGCAGATCTGGCTGGTGCCCAGCGAACGCGGCATCGCGCCGGGTTATGAACAAAAGACCCTGCCCGCCGCCGGCGCCGGCGAAACCCGCCTCGATGTCATCGCCGCCCCCGAAGGCGCCGCCGATGCCGTGACGATCCGCAGCGACGCCAGCATCGCCCGCGCGCTCATCGCGCCTGGCGGCAGCCTCGACGTGCCGATCACCCGCGGCCATGCCTGGTTGCAAGTGGCGCGCGGCACTCTGGTGGCGGCCGGCCAGCCACTGGCGCAAGGCGACGGCCTGGCGCTGGCGGAGGTCGATTCGGTGGCGTTGGCGTCGGACGCCGGGGCCGAAGTGCTGGTTTTCGACCTGGGCTGAATTCCGGCAAGCGGGGTGTGGACAGTCACGCACCCCGCCCCTAGCCTGCACCCGATGCCCCCCACCACTCTCGCGGCCCGCGATGCCGGCCTTGTTCGCAGCATAACCATCATCCCGCTGATCGGCGCGATGATCGGCATATTGATCGGCGGCGGCATCTTCGCCATTCCGGCTGACATGGCCAAAGCCGTCGGCAGCGCCGCGCCGCTGGCCTATCTCGCCGCCGCTGCCGCCGTCGGCACTATCATGCTATGCTTTGCCGAAGCCGCCAGCCGCGTACCCGGCAGCGGCGGCCCCTACAGCTTTGTCGAGGCGGCGTTCGGACCCTATTGGGGCTGGATCGCCGGCGCCCTCACCTGGGTCAGCGCGGTACTTGCCGCCGGCGGCATCGCCGCGGCCGCGGCCGATGCGCTGGGCAGTGTGTTTCCGTTCATGGCGTCCGGACCGGTGCGCGCGCTGGCGCTGATGGGCTGGTTCGCGCTGCTGGCCATGGTCAACATCGCCGGCACCGATATCGCGGCGCGCATCGCCGCCCTGTCCACCGCCGTCAAGGCCATCCCGCTGCTGATCTTCGTCGGCGTCGGCCTCTGGTTTGTCGATCCGGCGCGGCTGACCCTGCCGCTCGCCGCCGGCCACGCCGATATCGGCCGCGCTGCCATTCTGGGGGTGTTCCTGTTCACCGGCATGGAATCAACGCTGGCGGTCGCGGGGGAGGTGCGAGACCCGGCCCGCACCATCCCGCGCGCCATCATCATTTCGCTGGTCGCCTATGCGGCGCTGTGCATCACCGTGCAGTTAGTGGCCCAGGGCCTGGCCGGCGCCGGCCTCGCTACTTCCAAGGCGCCGCTCGCCGATGCCATGGGCGCTGTCTCGCCGGCGCTGAAGCTGCTGCTCGTCGGCGGTGCCACCGTCTCGATGCTCGGCTGGAACGCCAGCGATGCCCTTGCCTCGCCGCGCCTGCTCTTCGCCTTTGCCCGTGATGGCCTGCTGCCGGCACCGCTCGGCCGGTTGCACCCGCGCCGCCACACGCCGCACATCGCCATCATCACCTATACCGCCATCACCGCCGCGCTGGCGATCAGCGGCAGTTTCACCGCGCTGGCGATCATCTCAACGCTGATTGTCGTCATCGTCTACATCATGGGCTGCGCCGCGACGTTGAAACTGCGTGCCGATGGTGTCGCGCTGGCCGGCGCGCCGCTGCGCCTGCCAGCGCTACGCGTCGTTGCCGCCATCGGCATCGTCACCATGGTCTGGCTGGCCTGCCAGTCAACGCTCGCCGAAGCCGGCGGCATCGCGCTGTTCCTGGGGCTGATCAGCCTGATGTATGCCATGCGCCGCCGCCATTGACGCTGGCCGGGGACGGCGCGATGCTGCCATTCGGAGGACTCATCATGACCAGAACCGCCCTTGCCTGCCTTGCCGCGCTGCTCATAGCCCCGGCGGCGCTCGCGGCGCCTGCCGACCCATCGGCCCCGGTGCGCAGCTTCCTCGATGGTTTCAACAAGGGCGATACCGCCGCCGCCTATGCAACCTATGCCGCGGGCAACATCGCCATCATCGATGAATTTGCCCCGCACCACTGGATCGGCCCCAAGGCCCCGCAAGCCTGGGCGGCGGATTATGACCGCCACGCCAAGGCGACGGGCGTGACCGATGGCATTGTCAGCTACAAGACGCCGACCCGCATCGAAAGCGACGGCAAGGTCGCCTATGTCGTCGTCCCGACGCTTTATACCTACAAGGAAAAGGGCAAGCCGATGGCCGAGGAAGGCTCGATCACCGCCAGCCTGGTGATGACCGCTACGGGCTGGAAGATGAACGCCTGGACCTGGTCGGGGGTAAAGCCGCACCCGGCGAAATAGGCCCTACTCCACCGCATGAGCATAGGCAGCGAGCGCCCGCGCCCGCCCTTCGGCATGGCCGACGATCGGCAACGGATAGCTCCGCCCCAGCGTCACCCCCGCCGCGCGCAGCATCATCGGTTCGGCCTCCCATGGCGCATGGATATCGGCGTCGCGCATGCCCGCCAATTCGGGCACCCAGCGGCGGATATAATCGCCGGCGGCGAATTTGGCGCTTTGCGTCACCGGCGCGAAGATGCGGTTGAACGGCGAGGAATCGACCCCCGACCCCATCACCCATTGCCAGCCCAGCGAATTGGCGCCCAGATCGGCATCGACAAGGCAATCCCAGAACCAGCGTTCCCCCTGCCGCCAGTCGATGAGCAGATGCTTCACCAGGAACGACGCCGCGATCATCCGCACCCGATTGTGCATCCAGCCCGTCGCCCATAACTGCCGCATCCCGGCATCGACGATGGGATAGCCGGTGCGCCCCTGCTGCCAGGCGCGCAGATCATCGGGGGCATCGCGGAACGCCACGCTGTCGAACACCGCCCGCCCCGGCACATCGCCGTGATCGGGAAACTGATCGAGGATATTGGCGGCAAAATCCCGCCAGCCGAGTTCGCGCAGATAAGGCTCGGCCGCCGCGGCCGGCACCGCCTCGGCAACCGCGTGCCAGACCTGGCGCACCGAAATCTCGCCGAGCGCCAGATGCGGGGACAGGCGCGATGATCCTTCCTGTGATGGCAGGTTGCGGCCGCTGTCATAATCCCGCGCCACATCCAGAAACCGCGCCAGTTGCGCCGCCGCTCCCGCCTCCCCCGGCGTCCACACGCCAAAGCCCCCGGACCAGTCGGGCCGGGTCGGCAGCAAGCCCCAATCCGCCAGCTCATCCCCCGCTGGCGCCTCGGCAAAGGCCAGATCGGGCACCGGCCGCGGCGGCGCCGACGGCATCTGGTCCTGCAATTTGCGCCACCACGGCGTAAAAATGCGATAGCGCCCGCCGCCGCCCGCCAGCACCGACGCCGGCGGCGCCAGCAGCGCGCCATGATAGCGCTTGAGCGCCGCGACACGCGCCACCGTCGCATCCTGCGCCTTGGCCCAGGGTTCATAATGCGTCAGCGTGTGCACCGCCGCGGCGCCGATCGCCGCCGCCACCTGCGGCACCACATCCGCCGCCGCGCCGCGCCGCAACAGCAGCCGGCCGCCGCGCGCCGCCAGATCCCGGCCCAGCGATGCCAGGCTATGGTGCAGCCACCAGCGCTGCGCCGCGCCCATCCGCCAATGCCCCGGCGCTTCGTTATCGAGAACAAACAGCGCGACAACCGGCCCGGCCTTGGCTGCGCCCGCCACCGCCGCCTGGTCGGCGAGGCGAAGATCATTGCGGAACCAGATGAGCTGGGGTGCTGACATGGCCGTGTCTTAGCCGCTAAGACAGCGCCTTGTCGCGGCCCGCGCCGCGACGAACAATTTTGTCGCGGCCCCTGCCGCTCCGGAGGAAGCGCCCCAATGCCGCAACTGGCCTATGTCGATGGCCGCATCAGCCTGCTGCGCGACGCCCATGTCCATGTCGAGGACCGCGGGCTGCAATTTGCCGATGCCGTCTATGAAGTCTGCGCCGTGCTGAACGGCCGGCTGCTCGATTGGCCTGCACATATCGCCCGGCTGCGCCGCAACCTGGCCGCGCTGTTCATCGATCTCGCGCTGTCCGATGCAGCGCTGGCCTTGCAGGCCCGCCGGCTGATCGCCGCCAATGGCCAGGCCGAGGCGCTGCTCTACATCCAGGTCAGCCGCGGTGCCGCCCGCCGCGACCATGGCTTCCCGGCCTCGCCCCGGCCATCGCTGATCATGACTGTGCGCCGCTTCGATTTCGGACAGCGCATCGCCCAGCAGGCCAGGGGCATCGCCATCATCACCCTGCCCGATCTGCGCTGGCGCCGGGTGGACATGAAGACCACCGGCCTGCTCGCCAATGTCCTCGCCAAACAGGACGCCCGCGCCGCCGGCGCCTTTGAAGCCTGGCTGGTCGGCGAGGATGGCATCGTCCATGAAGGCGGTTCGACCAATGCCTGGATCGTCAAGGATGGCGCCATCATCACCCATCCGCTGTCGGCATCCATCCTGCCCGGCATCGCCCGCGCCAGTCTGATCGCGCTGGCCCGCAGCGCGCAAATTGTTGTCGTCGAACGGCCGTTCAGCCTTGACGAAGCGCTGGCGGCTGATGAGGCGTTGCTTACCTCCACCACGGCGCCGTTGCTGCCGGTGGTGCGGATTGACGGGCACGCCATTGGCGGCGGCACGCCCGGCCCGGTCGCGGCACGGCTGGCGCCGTTGGTGTGGGGGGAGATCACGCGGCAAACGGGCTGGGTGCCGCCGGCGGCGTAAGGTGAGCCTGTCCTACAAGTGCCAAATGGGTATATGCCCCGCTGCTCCCTCCCCCCGGTGAGCGCAGCGAACCGAGAATGGGGAGGGCTGGGGTGGGGGTTTTGCCGCAAAGGACTGC
>JANYCM010000291.1 GCA_025360285.1 Sphingomonadales bacterium | reverse complement strand
GCAAAGCGCGCGTTTTCGCTGAGGAAGCCATAGCCGGGGTGGATGGCATCTGCCTGGGCAATTTCGGCCGCCGAAATGATCGCCGGGATGTTGAGATAGGAATCGGTCGCCGAGGGCGGCCCGATACAGATCGCTTCATCGGCGAGCCGTACATGCATGGCATCGGCATCAGCGGTGGAATGCACGGCAACGGTGCGAATGCCCATTTCGCGGCAGGCGCGATGGACACGAAGCGCGATTTCGCCGCGATTGGCGATCAGAACCTTGCCAAACACTATTCGATCACCACCAGCGGTTCGTCATATTCGACAGGTTGTTCGCTGCGGATAAGCACCTTGACCACCTTGCCGGATTTGGGCGCGGTGATCGGGTTCATCACCTTCATCGCTTCGATGATCAGCAGTGTCGCGCCGGCGGTGACCATGGCACCTTCTGACACATAGGGCGCGGCGCCAGGTTCCGGCGTCAGATAGGCGGTGCCGACGATGGGTGACTTGACCAGGCCGGGATGCGATTTCCAGTCATCGCCGGCAGGCGCAGCGGGTGCTGCTGCGGCGGCCGGGGCGGCAGCGGCGGGCGCGGCATAGGCCGGCGGCGGCGCATAGCCTTGGGTTACCACGGCCGCAGTGCGGGCGACGCGGATGGTGCGTTCGCCATCCTTGACCTCGATTTCAGTCAGGTGGCTCGATTCGAGCAGTTCGGCGAGTTCGCGCACCAGCGCGGTATCGACCTGAATTCCACTGCCTTCTGGCATGATTATTCCCTGTTGTAGCCCCCGACGCCCGCGTTATTGCCGCAACCGCACCGCCGCGTCCAGCGCCAGCGCATAGGATTGCGCGCCGAAGCCGCAGATACTGCCGCGCGCCACGGCGCTGATGAGGCTGACATGCCGAAACGCCTCGCGGGCATGGGGATTGGAAAGGTGGACCTCGATCACCGGCACAGCGATGGCCTTGATCGCGTCATGCAGCGCGATGGAGGTGTGGGTATAGGCCCCGGCGTTCAAAATGACGGCCAGCGCACCGCGCGCCCCGGCCTCGTGCAGCCAATCGACGAGATGGCCTTCGTGGTTGGATTGCCGCAGGTCGATGGCCAGCCCCAGCGCCTCGGCCTGGTCGCTGAGCCTTGCGGCGATGTCGTCCAGCGTCTCGCGGCCATAGACGTCCGGCTCGCGGCTGCCGAGCAGGTTGAGATTGGGGCCGTTGAGGACGAAGACGAGATTGGCAGACATAGTGATGGTTATAGCGGGCCGGCCGGGGGATGCCACCTTTCTTGCCGCGCGCTGGCGGCGTAAGGGGCGCTGGTTCCATTCCCTCCCCGCAAGGGGGAGGGAGTAGATTGCTGCAATCGCGTTTAAGAGGCCCCATGGTCTATCAATCCACCTTCCTGCGCACCCTTGAAGCGCGCGGTTTCATCCACCAGGTCACCGATGCGGCGGCGCTGGACAGCGCGGCGCACAGCGGCATCGTCACCGCCTATGTCGGTTACGACTGCACGGCACCGTCGCTGCATATCGGCAATCTTGTGTCGATCATGATGCTGCGGCACCTGCAAGCCAGCGGCCACCGGCCGATCGTGCTGATGGGCGGCGGCACCACCAAGGTGGGTGATCCGTCGGGCAAGGATGAAGGCCGGCAATTGCTCGATGATGCGAAGATCGAGGCCAACAAGGCCAGCATCCGGCGGATTTTCGAACGATTTCTGGATTTTGACGGCCCCAATGCGGCGATCATGGTTGACAATGACGAATGGCTGTCGGGCCTGGCCTATATTCCGTTCCTGCGCGACATCGGCCGGCATTTCAGCGTCAACCGGATGCTCAGCTTTGATTCGGTCAAGCTGCGGCTGGATCGCGAACAGCCGCTCAGCTTCCTTGAATTTAACTACATGATTCTCCAGGCCTATGATTTCCTGGAATTGTCGCGCCGCCATGGCTGCACGCTGCAAATGGGCGGCAGCGACCAATGGGGCAATATCGTCAACGGTACCGACCTGATCCGCCGCGTCGATGGTGGCAGCGCCTTTGGCCTGACGACGCCGTTGATCACCCGGGCCGATGGCGCCAAGATGGGCAAGACGGCGGCCGGCGCCGTGTGGCTGCACGAGGATTCGCTTCCCGGTTTCGATTATTGGCAGTTCTGGCGTAACACCCATGATGACGATGTGGGCAAGTTCATGAAACTGTTCACCGACATGCCGATCGCCGATATCGAGGCAGCGGTTGCCGGCGATATCAACGCCGCCAAGGCGCTGCTGGCGACCGAAGCAACGGCGCTGTGCCGCGGCCGGGCGGCGGCGGATGCAGCGGCGGCGACGGCGGCGGCGACGTTCGCCGGCGGGGCGGGGGAGGATCTGCCCAAATTCGCCGTGGCCGGCCCGGTGACGATTCTGGACGCGCTGATCGGCCTGGGCTTTGCCGCATCGAAGGGCGAGGCACGGCGGCTGGTCGCCGGCGGCGGCGCGCGCATCGATGGCGAAGCGGTGACGGCGGAAACCACCGAAGTGGCGGCGGGGGCGCGAATTTCGGCGGGCAAGAAGCGCCATGGGATGCTGGTGGCGGGGTGAAGCGGGCGTAATGAATTTTCCGTAACAGTGACGGGGGCTTTGCGTGGCGGCTTGGACGGGTCTAGGCTGCGACGTTTTCAGCGTCGAAAAGGTCCAGACCCATGCGTCGTTCCGTCCGTGCCGCCCTGTTCACCAGCGCCTTGCTCGCCTTTGCTGCCCCCGGCCTTGCCGCCCAAACGCCTGAATCAAAGGCCTGTTCTGACCAGGCGACCGCCAAGGGCCTGCACGGTGCCGATCGGGAGACGTTCCGCACCGCGTGCATGAAGGGGGCGGCGCCAGCTGCTCCCGCCGCAAAGCCGGCTGCCGCTGCCAAGCCCGCCACCGCGCCGATGGCGAGTTTGACGCCAACCGCCGCCAAGCCGGCGGGCTTTGCCGCCAAATCGCCGGCATCACAGGCGTGTTCCGATCAGGCGACGGCCAAAGGGCTGCATGGTGCCGATCGTGAAAAATTCCGCGATGCCTGTTTGAAGGGGGCGGCCCCGGTTGCCGCGCCGGCACCGGCCAAGCCCGTAGCGCCGATGGCAGCGCCTGTGGCGGCAAAGCCGGTCGCGCCCATGGCCGCACCTGCTCCCAAGCCAATTGCCCCCATGGCGACCGTGGCCCCGCCCGAACCAGGCAGCGTTGCCGCCAAGGCCGTCAAGGTGCCCGGCACCCGCTCCCCGGCGCAGCTCGCCGCCGATGCGCGCATCCATGCCTGTGGCCAGCAATGGCAGGCCGCCAAGGCCGCCGGCAAACTGCCGGCCGGGCAGAAATGGCCGCAATATTGGTCCGCGTGCAGCGCGCGGATGAAGGCGGCGGGGTAGGGTTCAAATACGCCCTCCCCGCAAGGGGGAGGGAGTTGGTATTGCTTTCGGCGGCTCTAACTATCATCCCCCATGCGCAGCGCGGCGATGAAGGCTTCCTGCGGGATATCGACATTGCCGTATTGCCGCATGCGCTTCTTGCCTTCCTTCTGCTTGTCGAGCAGCTTGCGCTTGCGGCTGGCGTCGCCGCCATAGCATTTCGCTGTCACGTCCTTGCGCATCGCCGCGATGGTTTCGCGGGCAATTACCTTGCCGCCGATTGCCGCCTGGATGGGGATCTTGAACAGATGGCGGGGGATAAGGTCCTTCATCCGTTCGCACATGTGGCGGCCGCGCGCTTCGGCGGCACCGCGGTGGACGATCATGCTCAGCGCATCGACCGGCTCGGCATTGACCATGATCGACATCTTGACCAAATCGCCCTCGCGGTGGCCGATCTGGTGATAGTCGAACGACGCATAACCGCGTGAGATGCTCTTCAGCCGGTCATAGAAATCGAACACGACTTCGTTGAGCGGCAGTTCATAGGTAATCTGGGCGCGCCCGCCCACATAGGTCAGATTCTTCTGGATACCGCGCCGATCCTGGCAGAGTTTGAGCAGCGAGCCGAGATATTCATCGGGCACGAAGATCGTCGCTTCGATCCAGGGTTCTTCCATGAACTCGATGGAGGACGGGTCGGGCATGTCGGCGGGGTTGTGCAATTCCTTCACCGTGCCGTCGCGCATATGGACTTCATAGACCACCGAGGGCGCCGTGGTGATCAGGTCGAGATCATATTCGCGGGTCAGCCGTTCCTGGATGATTTCCAGATGCAGCAGCCCCAGAAACCCGCAGCGGAAACCAAAGCCCAAGGCCGCGCTGCTTTCCGTCTCGAACGAAAAACTCGCGTCGTTCAGCCGCAATTTGCCCAGCGAATCGCGCAGCTGCTCGAAATCGGCGGCAACTTTCTCAAAGGAATCGAAGCGCATGGCTGTGCTTGAAGTCATCGATTTGAAGAAAAGTTTTACGTCGCCCGACGGCGAACGGACGCAGGTTGTCGACGTGGCGCGTTTTGAACTTCTTGACGGGCAGCAGATGGCGCTGCAAGGGTCGAGCGGATCGGGCAAGACGACATTCCTGAATCTGATCGCG
>JANYCM010000260.1 GCA_025360285.1 Sphingomonadales bacterium | reverse complement strand
CGTGACTATGGCCATTTCACCACCCGCCAGAACCTGCAGTACAATTGGATCAAGCTGGAACAGTTCGCCGATCTGCTCGATGACCTGTCGAAGGTCGAGATGCACGCCTTCCAGACCAGCGGAAACTGCATCCGCAACATCTCGTCGGACCAGTTCGCTGGCGCTGCCGCCGATGAAGTTGCCGACCCGCGGCCCTATGCCGAGCTACTGCGGCAATGGTCGACCCTGCACCCGGAATTTTCGTTCCTGCCGCGCAAGTTCAAGATCGCCGTAATCGCCAGCGATACCGACCGTGCCGCCATCCAGCTGCACGATATCGGCCTGCAGTTGTATCGGGGTGCCGCCGGCGCGCTGGGTTTCCGCGTCTATGTCGGCGGCGGCATGGGCCGCACCCCGATCATCGGCAAGGTGGTGCGCGAGTGGATTCCGGTGTCGCAGTTCCTCAGCTATTCCGAAGCGATTCTGCGCGTTTATAACCGCCATGGCCGCCGCGACAATATCTACAAGGCACGCATCAAGATCCTCGTTTCCGAGCTTGGCATCGAGGAATTCACCCGCCAGGTGGAGGCCGAATGGGCGACGCTGGAGCCGCTCGGTCTTGATGCGCCGCAAGCTGAATATGACCGGATCATCGCCCAGTTTGCCGAACCGGCGTACGATCTGTCGGCGCCTGACACGTTCGACCTGTCGGACCCCGATTTCGCGCTGTGGGTAAAGCAGAACGTCCACCCGCATAAGCAGCCCGGTTATGCCATCGCAACGGTCAGCCTGAAGCCGAAGCGCGGCATTCCCGGCGATGCGTCATCAGCGCAGATGGATGTCGTTGCCGATCTGGCCGAACGCTATGCCCATGATGAAATCCGGGTGACGCACAGCCAGAATCTGGTGCTGGCGCATGTCCGCAAGGCCGACCTTTACGCCGTGTGGCAAGCGCTGGAGGCCGCCGACCTTGCCACCCCCAATCTCGACATGGTCACCGACATCATCGTCTGCCCCGGCATGGATTATTGCACCCTGGCCAATGCCCGATCGATCCCGATTGCCCAGAAGATCGCCGCCAAGTTCGAAAATGACAGCGAAGAACAGCGCGATATCGGCGAATTGAAGATCAAGATTTCGGGCTGCATCAACGGCTGCGGCCATCACCACGCCGGCCATATCGGCATCCTGGGCGTCGATAAGAAGGGTGAGGAAGCTTATCAGCTGCTCCTCGGCGGCTCCGGTGCCGAAGATGCCTCGCTGGCCAAAATCCTGGGGCCGGGATTTGATGAGAATGGCATCGTCGCCGCCGTTGACAAGCTGATCGCCTTTTATCGCACCGCCCGCGCCGCGCCGGACGAGCGGTTTCTCGACACCTATCGCCGCCTTGGGCAGGCCCCGTTCAAGGAAGCGGTCTATGGATAATCAGGATCAGCAGGCCGTCGCCGGTGCCTTGTCGCCGGCGCTCGATGATACTCCGGCGAAGCTTCGCTTCCGCGACGATGCGCCGTTTGAAAGCCCGATCGCGCCGCTCGCCGATTTCCTTGCTGGCGGCAATTTCGCCGCGGTGCGGATCGAACCCGGCGATGATGCCCGAGCGCTGGTGCCGCATTTCGGCCGGTTGAAGCTGATCGAAATCGCCTTTCCCAAGTTCCGTGATGGCCGCGGCTATTCGTCGGCGGCGGTGTTGCGCCAGGCGGGTTTCAGCGGCGAAATCCGCGCTGTCGGGGATGTGCTGGTCGATCAACTGGGCTTCATGCGCCGCGTTGGCTTCGACAGCTTTGCACCCAACAAGCCGCTCAACCTCGGCGTTGTTCAGGCAACGCTTGATCGTTATCCTTATGTCTATCAAAAGGCCGCAGACGGGCGCACGCCGGTCTGGGCATTGCGGCATGGCTAGCGCTGCGGCCGGCGCCGCCCGCCACATCGACAGCATTGCAACGGCGCCGCCGTTCACGGCCGACGATGTGGCGCGGTTGACGACCAAATATGCCGGTGTCCCGACCGAGGCGATGCTGGCTGACCTGCTGACGGGTGAATTGCGCGGCCGGGTGGCGGCGGTGTCGTCGTTCGGCAGCGAATCGGCGGTGTTGCTCGCCATGATCGCCGACACCGACAAGGACGTGCCGGTGATCTTCGTCAATACACAGAAGATCTTTGGCGAAACCCTCGCCTATCGCGACGAGCTGGCCGAAAAACTGGGATTCACAGACCTGCGCGTTTACCGCCCTGACCCGCGCCTGCTCGCCGTCAAGGATGCGACGAGCCTGCGCTGGAGCTATGATCCCGATGGCTGTTGCGACCTGAGGAAGGTTGAACCGCTGCGCCGCGCCCTGGCCCCCTTTGATGCCTGGATTTCCGGCCGCAAGGGATTTCAAGGCAAGACCCGCAGCGCGCTGCCGCGCTTTGAACTCGATGAGGGCCGGTTGAAGATCAACCCGCTCGCGGATTGGACGCGGGAGCGGATCGATGCGGCGTTTGTCGCCCGCGCCATGCCGCGCCACCCGCTGGAAGCCCAGGGCTATCCCAGCGTCGGCTGCGTGCCGTGCACGTCGCAAGTCCAGCCCGGCGAAGACCCGCGCGCCGGCCGCTGGCGCGGCTGGGACAAGACCGAATGCGGGATTCACGACCCGGTGTTTTGAACGCAAAACGCCCTCCCCGTGACGAAGAGGGAGTCTCGTTCACGCCTCCTCGAACGGAATTTCCCCCAGGGTCGCCGGGTCGAACTGCAACGCCGACCTGATCAACTTGTCCGACCCGGCCGAGGCATCGCCGCTGCACAATTGCAGGTCCAGGCGTTCGGTGTCCCGGCGGCGATATTCGGCTTCGATGGCGTCGATAATTTCCGGTGGGGTGCCGAACACTCCCAGCGCCTCGCGACCCATATGGACGCCGCTGTCAAAGGTTTCACGCACCACGGTTTCGACGCCGGCGCGGCGCAGCGCCAGCCAATGGGTGCGATCATAGGCGCGGGCCAGCACCGGCAGATCGGGCCATTGCGCCCGGATCGGCGCCAGCGTCACATCCGGATTCCAGGCACCATCGATGGCAAATACCAACAGCCTGGCGCGCTCAATGCCGGCAGCCCGCAATATGTCGATGCGCCGGCCATCGCCGAAATAGACTTTGACGCCAAAGCGCTGCGACACCTCGATCAATTCGGCGTCAAGATCGATGGCCGTCACTTCGATGCCGCGGCCGCGCAACATCTGCGACACGACCTGGCCGAAACGCCCCGAGCCGACGATGACGGCGCGGCCATCGGCGCCATCGCTATGACTGGCGGTTTCGGGGCCATCCGGATCGGCTGTGACGACAGCGCGGGGTTTGAGACGTGAGGCGGCGAGGAAGATCAGCGGCGTCAGCGCCATCGACACGGTGACAACGGCACCGAACAATTGCGCCGCCTGATGCGAAATCAACAGGCCGCGCTCGGCCTCGGCGAACAGCACAAAGCCGAACTCACCGCCCTGGGCGAGCAGCAACCCCATCTGAAACCCCCTGAGCGTACCGGTGCCGAAACCGCGCGACAGGCCCCAGATGACCAGCGTCTTCACCGCCATGACCCCGGCGACCAGCGCGATGACCATCGCCCATTGGTCACGCACCACCGTCAGGTCGAGCGTCATCCCGATGGCGACGAAGAACAACCCGAGCAGCAGCCCGCGAAAGGGTTCGATATCGGCCTCCAGCGCATGGCGGTATGGCGATTCGGCGAGCATGACGCCGGCGACGAACGCCCCCAGCGCCATCGACAGCCCGAGCGACGCCATCAGAAGCGCACTGCCCAAAACCGACAGCAGTGCGGCGGCAACAAACGCCTCCCGCGCGCCCAGCGTGCCGATGATGCGGAAGACCCAGGGCAGCACATAACGGCCGACGAGCACCAGAAAGCCCAGCGCGCCCACCGTCATTGCCGCCATCTGCCAACCCGGCAGGGCGTTCGGATCGGGCACCCGTGACAAGGCTCCGACAACCGTTAGCAGCGGCACAATCGCCAGATCCTGAAACAGCAGCATTGAAAAGCTGCGCTCGCCAAAGGCGGTGCCGGCGATGTTGCGTTCGTTGAGCAACTGCATCACCAGCGCTGTCGATGACAGGCCGAGCGGCAGGCCGACGACCAGCGCCGCCTGCCAGCTGAGGTTGGTCAGGGCGAGCACCAGCCCGGTCAGCGCCAGCCCGCACAGGATGACCTGCGCCGCGCCAAGCCCGAAAATATCGCGCCGCAGCGCCCATAGTCGCGATGGTTGCAATTCCAGCCCGATGACGAACAGCAGCAGCACGATGCCGAATTCGGCGAACTGGAAAACCTGTTCAGGATTGGTAACCAGCCCCAGAAGCGATGGCCCGATGATGATGCCGGCGGCGAGATAGCCCAGCACCGCCCCCAGCCGGGCCCGGATGAACAAGGGCACGAGGACAACACTGGCGCCCAGATAAACGACCGCTTCGGGCAGGAACGCCGGCGTGTGCGCCGCCGCCAAGATCAGGCCGCCACTTTTGTGTGCGCCGCTGCGTCGGCCGCGGCGATGGCGGCATCAAAGGTCAGCAGGATCGACGGGTGGCGCGCGCGGTGCGGCCGGGCGGGGGCGAAAACCGTCATGCCGGGCCAGGCGGGTTCGACCTCGCTGCGCCCCGCCAGCCAGTCGGCAAGGCCGGCGCGCGCCGTTACCAGATCGCCAGCCTCGCGACCGATGATCGCATCCGACACCAGCGTCGCCGCCGCCTGGCCCAGCGCGCAAGCGCGCACTTCCAGGCCGAAGCGGGCGATGCGACCGGCGCCATCAAGATCGACATCGGCGATGATCCGGCTGCCGCACACCGGCGACACCTTGGCGGCGCTGCCCTGCGGCTGG
>JANYCM010000240.1 GCA_025360285.1 Sphingomonadales bacterium | reverse complement strand
TGTGACTTTTGGGACTTTTGATGGATTGCGCGGCCCGCAGCTTCGGCGCCCTGGAGCGCGTTTCGGCTGGATCAAATCGGCGTTGCCATCCAGCGTAACACCGAGGATGACGGATACCTAGCTGATTGGGTTCCGCACGATCGCGCCGCCCTGCATCACCAGCGGCATCCCCGCTGGGCCGCGCGTCATAACCGACAGGTCGGCGAGCGGATCGCCATCGACGACGACGATATCGGTAAAGGCGCCAGGCCCGATACAGCCGATCCGGCCTTCCATCTGCAACAGCCGGGCGTTGATTGACGTCGCCTGACGCAACACCTCAACCGGCGTGAAGACGTCCTTGCGAAGATCGAATTCGCTCACGCCGCGACCCATATCGACGATGCGATCATTCTCGATCACGATGTTGGGATCGTCGTGCAGAACCGCCGCTTCGCCATCGAATACATTGGCGTGGGTAAGCAGGGTCAACATCGCGCAAACCTCGCTGGATCAGCCGCGGGCGGCGCGTTTGACCGGCACTGCCGGTGCTGTCAGCGGCCGGTACATATCGACGGAATCCTTCAGATCAGCAGCGAGCGCCTTGCGCGCCGCGACGGAATCGCGCTTTTCGATTGCTGACAGCAATGCAGTGTGTGCGCTCATGTCTATCATGCTGCCATCGGCATCGGTGGTTATCAGCGCCAGCTGGCCGAGATAGGGGCCGACTTGCAACCACAGGGTTTCGATCATCGATTGCAGCAAGTCGCTGTGAGCGGCGCGATAAACGGCGAAATGGAATTCCTGATTGGTAGCGAGGACACGATCGAGCCGGCCCGACTTCTGCGCCTTGCTGACGCGCTTGTCGGCATCGCGGATCGCCTCGACATCCTCTTCAGTAGCGCGTTCAGCGGCGAGCGCGGCAGCTTCGCCCTCCAGCGCAATGCGGAAGCGCTGGACATCCTCCAGCTTGGCGATGTCCATCAGCGGCACCCGCACACCGCGGCCAAAGGGTTCCAGCGCGCGTTCGGCGGTCAGCCGCAGCACAGCATCACGCGCCGGCATGATGCTGGTGCCGATTGCCGCCGCCAATCCGCGCAGGGTAAGCGCTTCACCGGGAGAAAATTTACCCGCCATCAGCGCGTGGCGCAGCTGGGCATAGACCTTCTGGTGCAGATTGGCGGTTTCGACCGGCGCCAGTTGATCAATGCCGCGAAGTTTGCTGGCCATAAGCGCGTCCGCCATTCCTATTGTGACCAAGCCGATGTTCGATCAATAATCGACGTTATAACGCGCGTCCATGACACTTCGCCGCCGCCGGATATTTTGGCGGGCGACCCGGTCGCCATTGGTCTGGAGCGCCATGGATTTCATGTAAGCACGCTGAGACGCGCCACTGGGGCGCCAGCATCGACATGGACGCGGCGGGCGCCATCCAGTCTTGCCAAGTCGCCGGGATCGAGTACGACAATCGGGATTTGCCGGTCATAAAGCATCGCCGAGACCAGCGCGCCGAGGGCAAGGATCGGGTCGGCAGCGGCGAGCAGGATGGCCGCCGGCGCAGTACCGCGCCGCGCCGCCTCGACCAGCGCGCTTGATGATGACGACGATCCGGGCGCCGCTGGCATCACCAGCACCCCGCCCGCAAGCACACGGCCGCGATCGGCATGAGTGGCATCGACCACCGCGCCAGTCGCGAGATCAAGACCGCGCCACAGGCTGAGCGGCGCGGCAAGAATCAGTGGAGGTGCGTCGGCAAACCCGTTGCTGAGCGTGCGGCCGGTGAGCAGCGTCATGCCACCACCCCGAGCCGCGCCGATGCGATGCACCGTTCAAGGCTTACCAGTCCGGCGCGGCGGTGCAGATTGCCGGGGCCATAATGCGCCCATTTGACCGAATTGCTCAGCACAAGGCCAGGCCGGTCGGATGGCAATGGCGCCACATAGGTACA
The DNA here is from genome assembly GCA_025360285.1 of Sphingomonadales bacterium. Classification (GTDB taxonomy): domain Bacteria; phylum Pseudomonadota; class Alphaproteobacteria; order Sphingomonadales; family Sphingomonadaceae; genus Sandarakinorhabdus. Next base: position 1,522 of record JANYCM010000240.1, on the reverse strand, counting down.
GGTATCAACGACCAGACGCACCCCGAACGCCGCCAGCCGATTGCCCAGCGCAGTGCCACCCAGATCCTCGGCGATGGCGCGCGCTGTCGATACGAACACTGGCACCACCGCCGGCGCACCGCCAGCAATGACCGCATCCAGCCCCGCAAACTCCCGCGCCGAAAAATGCGGGGTATCGAGGCAGACGGCCGCAATCGGCTCACCGGGAGTGACCGCCGACAAGCGCGCGACGGCGGTATGAAGTTCATCGGCGTGGATTGCGATAGTCTCCAGCCCGGCCGTGCCGCCTTCGCCGGCGCTTCCGGGGTGAAGCCGACCACATGGAACATCGCCGTCGCCCCCGATGAAGCAGCCGCCGCGCCCAGCATCTTTAGCTCATCCTCGTTGTTGTCGCCGGGCAGCTCGGTGAGTGCAGGGACGATCCTACTGGCGCGAGCGCGGGTGACATAGCCGACCGTGCCGAAATACAGGTCGCGCGCCAGGCCCGACGCCGCCTGCCCCGGCATTGCCAGTACCAGCCGCGGCCGGCGGTTGGCATCGATATGCAACCCAGCCAGTGGCACCCGGCCGGTAAGCGCCGCGCAAATATCGGCGAAATCGCCATAACGATCGGTGCGGGCGCCCAGCACCGAATTAGCGAAGACAATAGCGTTTGATTCGGCCCAGGCGACATGATCGCCCTGCCGCGGCCGGCTGATCCGCTGATAGGGCGCACAGGTCAAAGTTGGCAGGCAGCCCAGCGCAACATAGCTGTCGATTAGCGCGCCCTGCGCCCGCACCAGGTCCGGATCATAGGTGCGCATATCAGGGTGCAACAGGTCAATCGCCGCGACATTCAGCGTCGTCGGCACAAGCACGCGTGCGCCGACGCTGCGAAAGCGATCGACGAAATCCTGCCCCGACTGACCGTGATAAAGGCAGCCATCGATATGCGCGCCAACAATCGGGATGAAGCGTTTCGACTCCAGCGCCTCAGCGTAGCGAACGAGCAATTGCATCGCCAGGCGCGCGCCTTTGCCGATTTCACCGGCCAGCAGCGCTCGGTCGGTGGCATCCAGGCTCAAGCCCATGTCGTGTCGTCCCGTTGCACCGCGACTCCATCTCATCCGCCTACAAGGCCCGTGGGCGCATCGATTGACGCCAGCTATCGTTATATCATATACCAACATCACTATACTAGGCGGGAGCAACAATTATGCGGTCTGCGCGGCTTTGGGCTATGCTGCTGGCAAATTTGGCGCTGCAGCCGGCGCTTGCCGATCCCGCTGTTGACCCGGCCCGGCTGGCGCGCGCCATCGCGCTGACCCGCACATCGGTGGTAGCACAAATTCGCAACGCCCGTGTCGTGCCACACTGGCTGCCCGGACGCGATATCTTCTGGTACCAGCGCGATCTGGAAAAGGGCCATGACGTATTGCTGGTCGATGCAGCTACCGGCGCGAAACGACCGGCTTTTGACACGCTCGCGCTTGCTACCGCGCTGACAGCTGCCGCCCCTGGCGATGCCGTGGACCCGTTGCAG
>JANYCM010000234.1 GCA_025360285.1 Sphingomonadales bacterium | reverse complement strand
ATGTCGATGGTGCGCAGATCGGGCCGCTGCACCACCAGCGCCAGCGGATCGGCGGCGCGGCGCAGCGGCGCCGCCAGCGCCGGCGGCAGCCGCGAATCGGCAACCACCAGCGGGCGGCCATCGGCACCGCGCAGATACAGCGACAGGGTTTGCGCCGCCTGTGCCAGCGCCAGTTCGGATTGCGCCACCAGCGTCTGGCGGCGCAGCACATTCTGTTCGCTTTCGGTCAGCAGGATGCGCGGCCGGGCGCCCTGCGCCACCTGCCGCCCGATCGCCTGCTGCCGGTCCTGCGCCAGCGCCAGCAGGCCCTGATGCACCTTCAGCCGCAGGCCGGCCGCCACCCAGATATTATAGGCTTGCAGCGCCCGCGCCTGGACGCCGATGGCGATCATCAACCGGTCGGCCTCGGCCAGCGCGACGTCAGCTTCGGCCTGGTTGCGGGCAAAGCGGCGATCATCGATCCGCCGGTCGCGCAGCAGGGCAAAGACCGCGCCGGCCTTCAACTCGCCAAGCTGATTGGTATAGCGCTGATCCTCATAGACCGGAAAGCGGCCGCCCGAAACGCGATAGCCGGCATAGGCCTGGCCGCCCCAGGCCGCCAGCGGCTGGGTGATCCTGGCCTCGACATCGCGGCCGTCATAATAGCCCGACAAGCGGGTATCGGCGGCGGCGCTGAACACCGTATCGAAGGCCGCCTCGGCACCCAGCCGCTTGGCCTCGGCCCCGCGCACCCGCGCCAGCGCCTCCAGCACCTGCGGCGCATGGGTGCGCGATGACGTGAGCACTTCATCGAGCAACAAGGGCTCGGCCGCCGCCGGCGCGGCGAGCGCCAGCGCGAGCAGCCACCATAATCTATTTGGCATTGCCGGCCTTGGCGGTTTCGGCATCACCGTTCACCGGTTTGTCGCTGCCCGGCCGGGTGAATTGCAGCGGGAAATCATTCAGCAGCCGCCACAGTTCGAACCAGACCTTGACGCTGTCCATCAGCACCCAGCCGCGCACCTTGCCGCCCAGTCGCACCGCGGGTTCGCCGGGCCAGGGCGGGCGGTCGGCAGCCGGTTCGACAAGGATGCGGAACAGGCCGTTGGGCGAGGCCGCAGCATCCAGCGCCGCCACTTTGCCATCGAAGAAGCCCCGCGCCAGCGACGGCCAGCCGCTGAACTGGATCGCCGGCCAGCCTTCGAATTCCAGCCGGACGCGGCGGCCGACATGGATCAAGGGCACATCGCGGCCATCGACATAGAGTTCGACAACGCGTTTCGAATCGGCCGGGGCGAAGCTGGCCAGCACATCGCCCTGCTTGACCATGGTAGCGGTATCATAGGCGTTGACCCGCATGATGCGGCCGGCGCGCGGCGCGGTGAGCAATTGCACCGACTGGCGGTTGCGGCTGACCTCGATCGTGTTGATATCGGCTTGCGACTTGGCAATCTTGGCGCGGTAATCGGCGACCTTGATCTGCGCCAGTTCCCAATCGCGGCGCGACATCAGGCCTTCGTGAAACAGCGCCGCGCTGCGATCACTGTCCCGCGCCGCAACGGCCATCGCAGCGCGGGCTGCCTCGATTTCGGCGCGCAACTGGCGGCGCTGGTCATCCAGCCGATCGAGCAATTGCGGATCAATATCGATGACGCGGGCGATGGGGTCCCCGGCCTTCACGGCGCTGCCATCGGTGACGTACCAGCGATCGATACGGCCGGCGACCATGGCGGTGATATTCTGCGGCCGGTCCCGCGGATCCAGCGCGATGACGCTGCCAGTGCCCGGTGCCGTCTGCTGCCAGGGCACCAGCAGCGCAAAGACGATCAGGCCGATGACGCTGGCGGCGAGCAACAACGCGATGGCGCGCAGCACGCGCGGCGGCCGAATGGCGGCGAGCGTCGGGAAGCGGGTGGGATCATCGCTACGGACGGGCATGGTCTGTCTCCCGGCCTGAGCGGCGCAGTGCATCGAAGTCAGCGCGAGCGTCGACGATTTTCTGGTCGTCGCGGCCCAGCCACAGGAAGCGATCCAGCGACACCGCTTCGGGCCGGTTGCTGAAATAGATGAGGGTCATGCCGCTGCCGGCGAGGTGATCGAACACTGCCTGCAACCGGTCGGCGGCGATGATGTCGAACAGCGGCGACAGCACCAGGATGCGGGGTTTCGACAGCAGCGCCGCCGCCAGCTTCAACTGCATGGTCTTGGCCAGCGACAAGGGCCAGCCGGTGGAAGACAGGCTGGTTTCCAGGCCATCGGGCAACATCGCGATGCGATCGTGCAGGCCGACGAGGCGCAGCGCCGCCATGACCTCCGCCGGGTCACCACCGGCGCTCGACAGGCGAAGGTAATCGCTGATGCGGCTTTCGACGATGAACGGCCGGTCGAGCACGATGACATCGCGGCGCAGCGCCAGCACATCGATGGCACCGATATCGATGCCGCCGATGGATATCAGCCCCGAATCGGCGACCTGGAGCCGCTTGAGCAGGTTGGAAAAGGCGCGCTCCATCCCCGGCGCACCCTGGGCCAGCAGCCGCATGCCTGCCGGGATGGCAAGGTCCATGCGCACCGGGCCGGCGAGATGGCCGAAGCGCAGATTGGTCAGTTCCAGCCCGGCATGGCCGGGTTCCGGGGCGCGCTGGCGCTTGTCGGGCAACGGTTCCTGGGGGATGGCATAGAGCAGCGCCAGTTCCTCGACACTGGCGACCAGCGTGTAGAAACTGTCGAGATAGGTGCCGAGCTGGGCGACACCATAGAGCGCGCCCGACAGGATGAGTTCCGCCGCCACCAATTGGCCGATCGACAATTGCTCGCGGATCACCAGCCAGCCGCCCAGCGCCAGCAGCCCGGCACTGGCGGCGGCATAGAGCACCACCAGCGCGACATTCTGCGGCAAGGTGTGGCGATAGTTGAGGCGATGCGCGGCGACATAGCGCGCCGAGACTTCCTCTGACTTTTCAATCGCATAATCCAGATGCAGCGCCGATTTGTAGAAACCGTTGGAGGCGCCGACGCTTTCCAGCCAGTGCGCGGCATAATATTTCTGGTGGCTGAGAGTGATCGAACTCAGCATCGCCCGCCGCGCCCAGACCAGCCAGATCACCCAGATCAGCAGGATGACGATGATGTTGAAGGCGAGGAAAAACGGGTGATAAAAGGCGGTGACCAGAAAGCCCACCGCCGCCTGCAACAATATGGTGAAGCCGCCGATGAGCAGCGCCGGCACCGCCTTCTGGACATTGATCAGTTCAAAATAGCGGTTGAACAGATCGATACGGCGATCATCCTGGAAGAACGGGTTGGCGGCGTTGATGGTGCGCACCGTCACATCGGCGATCAACCGGGCGACGAAGCGCCGGCGGAACAGCTCCATCAAATGATAGCGCATCAGCCCCAGCCCGCCGGCAAGGAGCAACAGCCCGAACAGCACCGCGGACAGGGTGAACAACGGCGCCGGCAGCGCGGTACTGGCGATGCTGTTGATCAGCAATTGCACCGAAATCGGCGTCGCCAGCGACAGCACCCCGATGCCGACGCCATAGACGATCGCCAGCCAGAAGAAATTCCGTTCAGGCCCCAGGATCGGCCCGGCCCAGCGAAAGACTTCGCGCAGGGGAATTGCGTGTGCCGCGCTGCCAGCCATGATGATCCCGGTGCCGCCGGCACCCAGCGGCCGGCCACCCCATGTTGGGTTGCCGATTTGTAATGTTCAAGACGTTGTCGCGCGACGAAACGCAAAAACAGCCGGCGATGCCAGGCACTGGACCCGGCGGGCTTGCGCCCCTAAACGCTGCCATCATGAAAGCCCGTGTCACCATCACCCTGAAATCCGGCGTGCTCGATCCGCAGGGCCGCGCCATCCAGAACGCGCTGGGCGGGCTTGGCTTTGCCGGCATCGAAGGCGTGCGGCAGGGCAAGATCATCGAGCTTGATCTCGCCGATGGCACGCCGGAAACGACGATTGACGCCATGTGCCGGCAGTTGCTCGCCAACACCGTCATCGAAAATTATGCGATAGAGATTTTGTGAAAGCGGCGGTCATCGTCTTTCCGGGATCGAACTGCGATCGTGACCTGGCCGTGGCGATCGAGGCAATCACCGGCACGGCGCCGGCAATGGTGTGGCACCGCGACGCCGCCCTGCCCGATGGGCTGGACCTGATCGCCCTGCCCGGCGGTTTTTCCTATGGTGACTATCTCCGTTCCGGCGCGATGAGTGCGCGGTCGCCGGTGATGCAGGCGGTCATCACCGCCGCCGGCCAGGGCCGCGCCGTGCTGGGGGTATGCAACGGTTTCCAGGTGCTGACCGAGGCGGGGTTGTTGCCCGGCGCGCTGATGCGCAACGCCGGGCTGAATTTCGTCTGCCGCGACGTGGCGCTGACGGTCGCCAACAACCAGACGGTATTTTCCAGCCGTTATGACGCCGGCGAGGCCATCCGCATCCCGGTGGCGCACCATGACGGCAATTATTTTGCCGATGCAGACACGCTCGACCGGCTGGAGGGCGACGGCCGGGTGGTGTTTCGCTATGCCGAACCGGTCAACGGATCGGCGCGCGACATCGCCGGGAT
>JANYCM010000178.1 GCA_025360285.1 Sphingomonadales bacterium | reverse complement strand
CGGGGTGGCGTCGGCACCTGCATGCCGGCGATCACCGCCGGGCGGGCGCCCATGGCGGCGAACCAACGCGCCAGATGCGCATAAGGATCGAGCGGCACCCCCGACCAATCGGCCTGGGCGATCCACGGGTAGCAGGCGATATCAGCGATCGAATAGGCATCGGCCAGCCATTCCGCCTCGCCGAGCCGGGCATCCATCACCCCGAACAGCCGGCGCACTTCATTCTGATAGCGGTCGATGGCGGGTTGCAGCTTTTGTGGGAAATAGCGGAAGAACACATTGGCCTGGCCCTGCATCGGCCCCAGCCCACCCATCTGCCACATCAGCCACTGGACGACACGGCTGCGCTCCTGGGCATCGGCGGGGAGTAGCTGCCCGGTCTTTTCGGCCAGATAGAGCAGGATCGCCCCGCTTTCGAAAATCGCGAAACCATCATCAACCAGCGCCGGGATGCGGCCGTTGGGGTTAATCTTCAGGAACGCCGGGGTCTTCTGCTCCATCGCCTTCAGGTTGAAGGCATGGACAACATAGCCCAGCGCCATTTCTTCAAGGGCGATGGAGACCTTGCGGCCATTCGGCGTGGTGGCGGTATAAAGCTCGATCATGGCCGGATGACCAGGCCATGGCCGAAGCGGCGTTCGATGCGGACCTTGTCGAGGTCACCGCCGCACGATTCGCCGTTTTCGTCCTGATGTTCAAGATTGTCGTTGGTTTCGTTGGTGCAGATGCAGACGAAATGCGTGTCACCATCTATTGGAAACGGCACTTCATGCCAGGTGCCGATGTGCATGACGATCCCCGCCGACCCGTCGAAATGGAAGCATTTGACGTCGTCGAGATTGGGCGCGCCGGGTTGGCTGGCGTCGAACGATCCGTCGGGACGCCGGCAGGTCGGCTTGCCGAGCACCATGTAAAAGGGCTTGCCGGCCAGCGGGATGAAGGTCTGGGTATGTTTGGTGTGATATTCCATCCAGCGCACCCGCAGCGGGCGTTCCTGGAAGCTGACCAGGTTGAGGCAGGTATCGTCATTGGACCGGAAAGCGGCCGGGTGGGTGACGCGGACCTGCTTGCCATAGAAATCGATCTTGTCGCGTTCGGTGCCCGCCGGCGTGCCCATGATCCAGCCATAGCCCGCCAGATTTTCCGGCGTGGCGGGGACCGGGATCAGCACCCGGTCCGCTGCGGTCAAGGCTGATGACGCCATCGGGTTGCTCCTAATGAAAGGTCTTGAGGCCGAGTTGCTGGCGGACGTCGGCGGGCGACATGATGCCGAAGCCGAGCTCGCCTAGGATGCGCACCGCCTTGGCGACAAGCTGGGCATTGGTCGCCAGTTGCCCGGCTTCGAGCCAGAGATTATCCTCCAGCCCGACCCGCACATGGCCGCCGAGCAGCGCCGCCTGCGCGACCATCGGGAATTCATGGCGCGAGATGCCAAAGGCCGCCCAGATTGCGTTGGGCGGCAGCATGCTGCGCAGCGCCATCATGCTTTCGGGCGATGCCGGCGCGCCGCCCGCCACACCCAGCACGAACTGGAACAACGGCCTGCCATCGATCAGCCCCGCGGCGATCAGATCAAGTCCGTGCTGCACCTGGCCCAGGTCGAAACACTCAAGCTCGGGCTTGACCCCGAGTTCCTGGGCGCGCTTCGCCATCCAGGCGAGGTCCCGCGGGCGATTGACGACCACATCCTCCTTGCCGAAATTCATCGATCCACAATCGATAGTGCAGATTTCCGGGCGCAGTTCAACGACATGGCGGAAGCGTTCCGCCGATGTCACCAGGTCGGTATTGGGGCCATCCTGCATCGGGTCCTCGTAAGGACGATGCAGGATGCCGCCCATGCCGGCGGTGAGGTTGAGCACGACATCGGTTTGCGACGCGCGGATGATCGCCACCGCCTCGCGGAACAGCGCCGGATCACGCGCGCCAGCGCCGGTTTCAGGATCGCGGACATGGATATGGACAATGGCCGCCCCGGCCTCTGCCGCCGCGATTGCGTCGGCGGCGATCTGCTGCGGCGTAACGGGCACATGCGGGCTGCGGCCGACGGTGTCGCCAGCACCCGTAAGCGCGCATGTGATGGCTATCTTGTGCATCGGCCCACCCTGGTTTCGACGCCTGCATAACGCGGTCCGGGCCTGCCGCTCGCCTGTCTGCACACCCGAGTCCGCCATTCGGACAGATCGTGCAGGCGCCGGGTGCCGCACTGATATATCCCTAGTCTTGGGCACCAACCAGAAAGGTCGCCATGACAAGCGCCATGCCCGCCGAGCCGGCCCTTGGTCCGGTCCCGGCGCCAAACGCCCAGCCGGCCATGGCCCGCGGGCTGCCGGTCGGTATTGCCACCCAGTTGGGGTTCAGCATCGGCATGATCGGCGACCGCATCTTCCGTGATGCGCCGGCGCTTTTGCTGCTGATCTACATGACCAATTATCTCGCCATTCCGCCGGCGATGGCCGGGTTGGCGATCTTTGTCCCCAAATTGCTGATCATGTTTGTCGATCCGCTGGTCGGCAGCTTTTCGGATCGGCTGAATACGCGTTGGGGGCGACGGCGGCCTCTGATGCTGATCGGCGCCGTGCTGGCCAGCGCTGCCATCGTGATGTTCTTCCATGTGCCGCGCTTCGACACGCCAGTCGTGCAGTCTCTCTACATGAGCGCGATGGTGTTCCTGGGGTTCACCGGCTATTCGCTCTATTCGGTGCCCTATCTCGTCATGGCGTCGGAAATTGCCCATGGCGACGAGGAACGCCGCAAGATCATGGCGTGGCGCGTCGTGTTCATGGCGATCGGCCTGTCGGTCAGTGCGTTTGCCGGCGGCTTTGTTCAGGCAATCGGCGGCGGCATCGCCGGCTATTCGGTGATGGCCTGGGTCTATGGCGGCATCTGCCTCGTCACCATGTTGACCACCGTGTTCGCCACCGGCGGCATCCCGATAGCCGAAGGCGCGACAGCCGCCATGTCGATCCGCGCACAATGGCGGCTGCTGGCGCGAAGCCAGCGCTACCTGCGGCTATTGCTGGTCGGGTTCCTGCAAAAACTCGCCGAAGGGGTCGGCTATGGCTCATTTGCCTATTTCTGCCTTTATGTCGTTGAACAGCCGTTGAGCGGCATCGGGCTGGTCGTGCTGGCGGCGACAATCGGCCAGGTCGCGGCCCAACCGTTTTGGCTGCGCGCCAGCCGGCGCTGGTCACCGACGACGCTTTATACCGTCGGCGTTATTGGCTGGTGCGCCAATCTGCTGCTCTGGCTGGCAATGAAGGGGCAATCCGAATGGTGGCTGATCCCGCTGGGCTTGCAGGGCGGTGTCGCCGCCGGCGGGTTCCTGATGGTGACGCTGTCGATGCTGTCGAACACCATGGCTGCCGATGCCGCCGAAACCGGTGAAAACCATGAAGGCGTGTTCAGCGGCATCTGGTGTGCCGCCGAAAAACTCGGCTTTGCACTGGGCGCCCTGGTAGTCGGCGTGATGATCAGCCTGTTCGGCTTTGTCGAAAGCGCCAATGGCGCTGCTAAGGCGCAACCCCCCCGAGCCATCCTGGGCATCGCGATCACCTATTGCGGGGTCAATCTGCTGCTCTATTGCCTCAGCATTGTCGCCATGCGCCGCTTTGCCCGCCACGCCGGCCGCATTGGCGCCTAGGGGCCATGGCCAATATTGACCGCCGCTATATCGAGGTGAACGGCCGGCGCGTGCATTACCGCCGCGCCGGCCGCGGGCCCGCGCTGGTGATGCTGCATGGATCGCCTGGCAACAGTGCGGTGCTTGAGGCTGAAATGGCGCAGGCGGCCAAACATTTCACCTGTTTTGCCCTTGATACGCCGGGCTTTGGCGGCTCCGATCCGCTGCCGGCGGCGGGGTTGACGGTGGCGGATCTGGCCGGTGCGACGGCGGCGGCGATGGACGCGCTCGGCATCGCCCCCTGCCCGGTTTACGGCACCCATACCGGCGCGCTGATCGCCGCCGAACTTGGCGCCGGCTGGCCCGGCCATGTGACGGGCCTGGTGATGGAAGGGCTGCCGATCTTCACAGACGCCGAAATCAAGACCTTGTTCGAAGGCTATGGCGATTATTTCGCGCCGATGGTCCCTGATCCGCTGGGCGGCCATCTCACCGCGACATGGATGCGTTTTCGCGATCAGTTCACCTGGTTTCCCTGGGCCTCGCGTGAGGTGGGCCGGCTCAACCCGGTCAACCGGCCGTCGCCCGATGAGATTCAGCTTTGGGTGACGATGTTCTATCAATCCTGCCGGACCTATGCGGCCGCCTATCGCGCCGCCTGCTACCATGGCCATAACGCCTGGCTGGCGGTCGACCGGATCACCCTGCCGGCCGTCTATCTCGCCAGTGCGGAGGATATGCTGTTTCCGCATCTCGATCGGTTGCCGCCGCTGAAGCCGGGGCAGCGGATCGAACGCCTGGCCCATGATCCGGCAGCAAAATATCGCGCCATCGTCGATTTCGCGCGGTCGCTACCGGCCGGAGCGCCGGCAGTCCCGGCACCGGTTACGGCGCTTGCCGGGCATGACCCTGCCGTTCAGTTCATCGACACGCCGGATGGGCAATGCTTTGTCCGCTGTTATGGCGATCCGGGCGATCCGGCGCTGCTCCTGCTGCACGATACCCCCGGCAGCGGTCTTTTGGCCGAACCACTGGCGCGGGCGTTGGCGCAACAGTTCAGGGTGATCGTGCCGGATCTGCCCGGCTGCGGTGAATCAGCGGCACCCGCGACGCCGGTTCTGGACGCCGCCGCCGCCGGCCTGGCGGCACTGGGCGACGCGCTGGCGCTGCCCGGCTTCACACTGGCGGCCATGGGGTGCAGCGCCGCCGTCGCCGCTGCCTTTGCGCAGCAGCGTGATCAGCGGCTGCGGGCCATTTTGCTCGACACGCAGCCGGTGCGCGACGCGGACATCGCCGCGGCAATCGCCCCGGACCTGGCGCTCGCCCCCGAAGGATCTCACTGGATTGCGGCCTGGCTGATGGTGCGCGACGGCCAGATCTATGCGCCCTGGTTCGACGGGTCGATCGCGGCCCAGCGATCCGTGCAGGGCAATTTCGACGCCCGCTGGCTGCACGACCAGACGGTGGAGATCATGAAGGCGCGCACCAGCTATCATCTGCTGCCGCGTGCCGCCTGGCTTGCCGACAGCGCAGCGCTGCTCGCCAACGCCGGCGTCCCCGTTCACATCGCCGCCACTGGCGACCTTGCCGCGCTGGCGCGATCCCTGTCATCTCATGGAGTTGCCGCATGACCGGTCTGACGCTTGATGCCGCCGAACGCATGGCCAAGGCCGCCATCGCCCATGCCCGGGCCAGGGGGCTTAACAGGATGGGTATCGCCGTTATCGATGCCGGTGGTGCCTTGAAGTTCGCGCTGCGCGAAGACGGCGCCAACCTTGCCGCCATCGAAATTGCCCAGGGTAAGGCGCGCGCGGCGCTGACCTTTGGCTGCACGTCCCGGCAGATCGCCGATGCGCTGGCCGGCAATCCGCTCGCCGGGCCATCGGTGCTCGGCATCGTCGATCGTCCGATCGTGCTGCTCGGCGGGGGCGTCCTCGTTACCGATGAGGGCGGCGCGGTGATCGGTGCCATCGGCGGTGCCGGCGGTGCCCCCGATGATGATGAAGCCGCCGCGCTCGCCGGCGCCGCTGCGTAGCGATGGGAACCAGATCATGGTCGGTGATGGGAGCGCCTGTGCGGTTTCCGCCGCCCGGCTATCCGAAGACCGGCCCTGCGCGACGAGGCCCAGGCAAGACTGTATAGTCCGCGGATATCACCATCGCCCAATGCAAAATGGCTCGACTTCATCAGGTCCAATGCCGGGCTAAATCGGCACCCGATCGACAGGTGCCTGATAGGTCCCGATGCGCGGACCGGCATGGTCAGCGGGTCGCTTACAGTCCATGGCCTGGCCGGGCTTGGCAGTGCCGATGCTTCGGTCATGCTCAGCAGTACCAGCGACAACAGCAACGCGCCCGTCATCGCCAATGCTGAACGCACTACCGTTATGATCATGGCGCAGACCCGTTAAGGAGCAAGCATGATCGACTCCAACCGCCAGTTACGCGTCAAGATTTGGCCCTGGCAGGCCCTGAATATTTCGAGTTTTGCGATGGCACCATTCCAATTCCTGGTGATGCGCAAATGCTGATCCGCAACCGCTGGCTTTCGATCGACCCTTGTTCCGGAAGCAGCAAGCCCATGATCAGAATTGCTTCCGACTGTTAAACCGCCACCGGCTCCAGGACTGTCGGGGCGCGTTCATGCCGTTCTGGCGCCGTACTCACGGCGACCAGATTGCCGCTGTCCTGCAGCCGCCGCTGGCTGATCCGCGCCTCATAGGCGGCCGAAATATCGGCTGTGAGTTGCCGCAGGGTCGGGAAATACACCGATTCCAGTTGCTCGGTCTTCAGCGTCGATTTGATGTAGCGCATCACCAGCCCGCCGACGACGCGGCCCCCAACCACCAGCGGCACGGCAAGGCCGCCCTCACGATATTCCATGAAGCGGATATGCGAAAAGCCGCGCGCGCGGATCTGCTGCAGCGTATATTCGAAATAATCGCCGCCGTTTTGCAGAATCTCAGGGACTACCGCGGCCGACCGGGCGATCTTCACAATCGGGTCTCGAACATCGTCGTCGCTGAACGCCAGATAGCAAAGCCCGGATGGGGCATGCAGCATCGGGGTGGTGAAGCCGATCGCATAGCGATCAATGGCCAGGGTCGTATCATAATCCGTCACGATCCGGACCACCATGTTCTGGCCGCGTGGCGTCGCCAGCGCCAGCGGCCAGCCGATTTTCTGGCCCATTTCCTGGATCAGCGGCTTGGCCACCTCCACAATCAGATCGGCATCACCAAAGCCGGACGACAGGCCCAGCACCTTGCTGGTCAGCCGGTAGAGATTGCTGTGTTCCTGCTTTTGAATGAAACCGTCGCAGGCGAGGGTTTCCAGCAGCCGGAACGCCGTGGTGCGCGGCACGCCGATGCCCGTTGCAACCTCGGTGACAGTTGATTCGCCGTGCGAGTTCAAAAAGCCGAGCGCGCGCAGGGCTTTCTTGAGGGACTTGATTTCCTGGCGCTCGTCCATGCTCGTCCACCCCTTGGGCCCGCAGGCGTGATGGCCACACGGCGCTTGCCTGGTCCATGTCCCACAGGGCGAATGCAACAGTCAGGCGGCCATTTGTTACAGTTTTCGATCATTTCGCGTCGTCGCTGTCGAGTCAATGTAACGGCCGGCGCGGCTGTCCGCAATGCGGACAGGGTGGCGGATCAACTGCCGTTCATCCGCAGCTTGTCACAGTTTCGCGCCAGTTGTTACCGAGAGTCGATCGATATGGGCCGATATCTGACACGGGCGCTTGGCCGGATGGGCTTTGGGGCTTTGATCCTGCTTGGGAGCCAGGCGTCAGCCCAGGCATTGGCTGACGCGCAGGACATCGCTGGCAAGCGGCTGTTTCTGCGCTGTGCCTCGTGCCATGCCCTGAACGCAAATGCACCCGGCCGGATCGGTCCGGCTCTGCAGGGGGTCGTCGGCCGCAAGGCCGGCAGTCTGGCCGGCGCGAAATATTCCGCCGCGATGCTGGCGACCGACTTTGTCTGGACGGACGCCATGCTCGACAAATGGTTGACCAAACCCAACAGCGTCGTCCCTGGCACGGCGATGGCCTTTGCCGGCATCCCCAACCCGCAGGACCGTCAGGCCTTGATCGCTTATCTCAAGAAAGCCGGCCGTTGATATGGCGCTGGACGGGCGCACGCCGCGGCTGGATTTGGGCGGCCCAGTGTGCACCCTATGGTTTGATCGCGCCGACCAGCGCAACGCCCTCAATATCGCCACCTGGCGGGCGATTCCCGGCCTGATCGGCAAAGCCACGACGCGACCGCAGACGCGCGTGATCCTGATCCGCGGTGCCGGCGGACACTTTGCTGCCGGGGCCGATATTGCCGAATTCGACCGAGTGTTTGCCGACCGCCGCGCCACTTTGGCGTATCTGGACGACATGACCACCGCGACAAATGCCATCGCCGCCGCGGCACTGCCGGTCATCGCCGTCATTGAAGGACTGTGCATCGGTGCCGGGGTGGCGGTGGCCGCTGCCTGTGACCTGCGGCTGGCAGCGGAAGATGCACAATTTGCCATAACCCCGGCGAAACTTGGCCTGGTTTACAGCCGTCTCGACACGCGCCGGGTCGTCGATCTTGTTGGCGCGTCCGCCGCAAAGGACCTGCTGTTTACCGGCCGGATGATCACCGCCGGTGCCGCCCACGCCATCGGCCTGGTTGATGGGGTTTTCGCCCCGGCCGCGCTGTCGGCGGCGGCGCTTGAAAAGGCCAGTCTGATAGCGGCGAATTCCGCCTGGACGCACCGGCACAGCAAGGCCATCGTTGCCAGCATCATGGCCGGCAGCCGCGACGATGATGATGAAACCCGTGGATGGTTTGCCGATGCCCCCGAAGGCGCCGACTATCGCGAGGGCATCGCCGCCTTTCACCTACGCCGGACGCTGAATTTCGCGCCGCTCTGATCCCTGGCCGACTTAATTGCCAGACTATCTTTTATTTCAGCTTCAGGCGGCAGGGCGATCAAAGTCGCGGTAACGCCCCAGTGTCAGGAACGAAAATCCGGTCACCAGCAGCGCCGCAACCGCGCCGAGCAGCGACAGATGGTACGAGCCGTGCCGATCATAATCGAGACCGAACAGCAGCGGGCCAAAGCCGGCGCCCAGCGAGAAGAACACATATAGGATGCCATATATCGCCGTGTAACTGCGCATGCCGAAATAGCGGGCAATGAAAAACGCCATCAGGTCATATTCGACGCCCAGTGCGAAGCCGATCAGGGAAATTGACCAGGCCGCGCGGGCAAATGTCAAATCGCTGCTGGCCAGCAGCGCGCAGGCGATCGCCGGCAAGGTCAGCAGGACAAAGGCCACGGCCGGCGCCCAGAAACGATCGACCAGCAGGCCGCCGATAAAGCGCCCGGCCAGCGCCGAAAGCCCGATCAACGAGGTCAACCGGATGATCTGCGCAGGCGGGATGCCCGACAGTGACAGGATTTTTTCCAGATTGGGGGCGGGTCCAGCCAGCGCGAACGATACGATCATAAAGCCGAAACCCATCGTCCAGAAGCGCCGATCGCGCAGCGTTTCGGCAAGGCTCAGCCCGGTGGTTGCCGTTTGAGAACCACCGCCATTGCCGGTGCTGGCGGGACGGTCGTGGAACAGCGCCAGAGCAATGGGGACAGCGATGGTCAGCGGCAGCGCGCCGATGCCGACAAACGCCCCGCGCCAGCCGAATTGCGCAATCAGCCAGGCCGTCAGGGGTTTGGAAAAGAAGCCGAAAATGCCCGTGCCCATCAGCGAGATTCCCAGCGCCAGGCCCTTGCCCCTGTCGAAAGTCTGATTGACGAGGCGGGTCCAGGTGATCGGCAGCGTTCCGGCGCCCAGGATCGCGACCAGTGCGAAGGTCAGATAATATTGCGCCAGCGAACCGGTGGACAGGCCGAGCGACATGAAGGCGAGGCTGAACAGGATCAGCGAGCCGATCGCCACGCGGCGCACCGGCCAGATCGTGGCCAGATAGCCGACCAGCGGCCCCGCCCACAGCACCATGATCGTCGTGACGGTAAGGCCGCCCATGATTTCGCCCATCGACCAGCCAAAGGCCCTGGCTAGGTGCGGCGCGAAAACCCCGATCGTGTAAAAGGGCAGCGGCGACAGGCCCAGCGCAATGCCGAACATGGCGGCAACGACGATCGGCCAGCCTGTGCGGAACTCGCCCTTGCTCGTCACCGCCATAGTTGGTCCCCCTGCCAGTATTCATTCGATGGACGCGCTGTCCAAACGGCAAACCGGCATCAAGGCCCGTCCGCAATGCGGATAAATCCGTGCAGCAAAACCTGTTGGCAATACGGGCCTACTATGATGGTTGGCAGGCGAACAGGGGCAGCACAACAGTGATGACAAAACCGGCCTGGAAATTGACCGAACGCCTGTCCGACATCGTCGGGCCGGAACATGTGCGCACCGACGATGCAACCACGGCGCTGTTTAGCGAGGATATCTGGTCGGCGTCACCGCACACCGCCGCGATCGTCGTATCGCCGCAGACGCTTGACCAATTGGTCGAGGTGGTGAAGGCCGCCCATGCCGCCGGGGTCGCGCTGGCGCCGCGTGGGGCGGGCATGGGCTATACTGGCAGCTATCTTCCGGCTGTCGATGGCACCGTCTCGCTCGATCTGGCTCAGATGAACCGCGTGCTCGCGGTTAATGCCGATGACATGACGGTGACGGTCGAGCCGGGGTGCACCTGGGCGGCTCTCCACAAGGCGTTGACGCCGCTGGGCCTGCGCACGCCCTTCTGGGGGCCGATGTCGGGCCTGACCTCGACGATCGGCGGCGGCCTGTCGCAACTCAACGCCATGCTCGGCGCCGGCCATTATGGCACATCAAGCGAAAGCGTCGTCGCACTGACGATGGTCCTGGCCGACGGCACCCTGCTCAAGACCGGCGCGCGTGGGGCGAACGGCGACAGCCCTTTTTACCGCCACTATGGCCCCGATCTGACCGGCATTTTCTGCGGCGACAGCGGCACCCTGGGCATCAAGGGCGAAATCACCCTGCGCCTGATCCGCGCGCCGGCGCATGAGGATTATGCCTCCTTCTCCTTCCCCAGCGGCGAGGCCATGCTCAAGGCGCTGGCCGATGTGGCGCGGGCCGGCATCGCCAGCGAAACCTGCGGCTTTGATCCGGGCCTGACCCGTGTGCGCCTGAAGCGCATGTCGCTGGCTAGCGATGTCAAGACGCTGGGCGCCGTTGTCGCCAGGGAAAAAAACCTCGCCAAGGGGCTGTTTTCCGCGGCGAAGATCGCTCTGGGCGGGCGCAATTTCATCGATGCGGACGATTATCCGCTCCATATCATCGCTGAAGGTCGCTCGGCCGCCGGGGTCGCCGCCGATATTGCCGAGGCGCGGCGCATCGCGGCCGAACACGGCGGCCATGAGATTGAAAACACCATCGCCAAGGTGATCCGTGCCGTGCCCTTCCCGCCATTGAATTCGATGCTAGGGCCGGAAGGGGAGGCCTGGGCACCGGTGCATGGCATGGTCGCGCTGTCAAAGGCGCCCGCGCTGTTCGCCGCCTTCCAGGCGCTGTTCGCCGAACTGGCCCCGGCATTCGAACGCGAGGGCATCTACACCGGCTATCTGTTCACGAGCGTTTCGACCAACGCCATCACAATTGAGCCGGTATTCTATTGGCCGCAGGGCTATCGGCCGATCCATGCCTCGGCGGTCGAGCCTGCGCATCTGGCTCGCCTTCCCAAACTGCCCGACAATCCCGGTGCCACCGCGCTGGTCGCGGCGGCGCGCAAGCGGGTGGTTGAGATCTGCACGACCTTTGGCTGCGCACATTTCCAGATCGGGCGGTCCTATCCTTATCGCGCCAGCCGCGACGCCGCCTCGCTGGCGCTGCTAGATGCGATCAAGGCCCTCACCGATCCGAAGGGACAGTTGAACCCCGGCGGGCTCGGCTTTCCCATCCGATGAGCGGCCCCTATCGGGCGATCCGGCTGGAACGCATCGCCAACACCTTTCGCGCCGGTGCTGAGATCGTCACGCTGCCGGGGACGGCGCCGGGGCCTGACGACATCGTTGTGCGCAATCATTGGGCCGGCGTGAACGGCATTTTCGATACCCAGTTTGCCCAGGGCAAGGCCGGCTATATGAGCGCCAATTTGCCCAGCTTCACGGGCGTGGAGGCAGCGGGGATTGTCGAAGCCGTAGGGGAAAATGTCACCGGCTTGGCGCCCGGCGATGCCGTTGCCTCGATGCGGTTCAAAAGCGGCTATCGCGAGATCAACATCGCGCCGGCCAGCCAGTTCG
Source organism: Sphingomonadales bacterium (assembly GCA_025360285.1). GTDB lineage: Bacteria > Pseudomonadota > Alphaproteobacteria > Sphingomonadales > Sphingomonadaceae > Sandarakinorhabdus. The sequence continues at coordinate 3,536 of JANYCM010000178.1, read as the reverse complement.
CCCGCCTGCCCGATGCCAGCCGCGACAGCCTGGCGCTGGCCTCCACCGGGGTCGCGGCGCTGCTGGCGCTGGAACATGCCGGGCAGCTCAAGGATGGCGAGACGGTCGCGGTATCGGCCGCCGCCGGCGGGCTGGGCCATCTGATCGTTCAGCTCGCCCGGCTGCGCGGCTGCAAGGTCGTTGCGGTCTGCGGCGGCGCCGACAAGGCGCGGTTCGTTGCCAGCCTGGGCGCCGACCGGGTGATCGATTATCGCTGCGAAGATGTGGCCGGCGTCCTTGCGGCCGAATGGCCGGATGCCATCGATGTCGCCGTCGATACCGTCGGCGGCGGCATCTTTGATGCATTTGCCGCGAACCTTGCCCCGCACGGCCGGCTGGTGGTCAGCGGCGCCGCCCAGGACATGGACTCGCCGACGCTGGCACCACGAATCGGGCTGGCAATCTATTACAAGGCGGCGCGCATCCAGGCGTTTCAGAATGGCCTGGTGCAACATCTCTGGCCCGGTGCCCGCGCCCGGCTGTTCGCACTGCACGCCGCCGGCGCGCTGCACGTGCGCTGCGACGCTGAATTTTACCGGCTCGAAGGCGTTTATGATGCCATCGAACACCTGCTGTCGGGGCGCTCGATCGGCAAGGTCGTTGTCGATCTCGCCTCCCGCCGCTGACGAGACCACCTTCCGCCTCGCCGTCCGAATTGCGGACATGGCCGGGCTTTCGTTGTGCCGCCCTTGCGCACCGGTCCAGGCTGAACCACCAGACGTGATCGTTTTTCGGGGATCAGGATGACCGGGGCCGACGCCACAATATTATCGCGGCGCGGGGCGCTGGGAGCGGGCACCGCCGCGCTGGTCAGCGCCGTGATGCCGGCCGCTGCCGCGGCAAAGCCGCGCCGCGCCGCGCCACCCGCAAGCGTCGATGTGCTGATCCTGGGCGCCGGCATGGCCGGCCTCCATGCCGCCCGGATGCTGGAACAGGCCGGGCTCAGCGTGCAGGTCATCGAAGGCAGTGATCGGATCGGCGGGCGCTGCTGGACGGCGAGTGACGTGCCGGGCCGCCCCGAACTCGGTGCCTCCCAGATCGGCCCCGGCTATGGCCGGGTACGCGGCAATGCCGCCGATCTTGGCGTCGAACTGGTGCTGCCGCCGCGCGGCGCGCTCAGCGAAACCGCGAGCTTTTCCGCCGCCTTCAGCATCGGCGGTGCGCCGCCGACAAGCGATTGGGCGAATTCGCCGATGAACCGCCTGGCACCCGGCGAAAAGGCGCTGACGCCATTCAAATTGCTCGGCCATTACCTGTTGAAGGATGATCCGCTCGTCGATCCGGAAGATTGGCAAAAGCCGGAATTCCGCCACATCGATGTCATGTCGCTACGCGACTATCTGCTGTCCAAGGGCGCTTCGCCCGAAGCCATCCGCCTGCTCGAGGTCGGCACGCCGGGCTGGACACTGGACACCGCCAGCGCGCTCGATACGCTGCGCAAGAACCATTATTATGTCTGGGAGGGCAAGAACGGCCCCTATCATGTCGTGCGTGATGGGATGGACGCGCTGACCACGGCGATGGCCAGATCGCTGAAGCGCCCGATCCCGCTGGGCAAGATCGTCGCCGCCATCGATGCCGGCCCGAAATCCGTCAGGATCACCTGCCGCGACGGATCGGTCCACAGCGGCCGCATGGCAATTTCGACGATTCCGCTGTCGGTGATGAAGGACATTCCCATCCGCGGCGCTGTGCCCGCCGATGAACGCGCCGCCTGGAACCGGCAACGCTATTACAAGACGGTCTATGTGATGCTGAAGATCAAATCGAACTTCTGGGAAAAGGATGGCCTGCCGCCGACAATGTGGACCGATGGGCCGATTGAAACCTTTGCGTATTTCCCGTCGCTGGTGCCGCCCTATGGCTCGCTGGTCGCCATCACCAATGGCGCTGCCAGCGGGCATCTTGATGCGCTGTCACCCGCAGCGCTCGGCAGGCTCGTGATTGACGAACTGGTGCGGCTGCGCCCTGCCGCCGCCGGGCAGGTCGAGGTTGCCAAGATCCACAATTGGTCGACCTATCCCTTCAGCAAGGGCCATATCGGCTATTTCGGCCCCGGCGACCTTTGCCGCTATGGCGACATCGTCGGCAAACCCGTTGGCGCCCTGTATTTCGCCGGGGAACATCTGTGCCGCGTCCATGCCGGGATCGAAGGCGCCTGCGAATCCGCCGAAAATGCCGTGATCGCCCTTCTCGACCGGCTCGGCTCAGCCTGAACCCTGCCGTCCCACGCCCTTTTACGGAGCCGATGATGACCGAAATTCCAACTGCCACCCGCCGCACCGCCCTTGGCCTGGGGGCCGCGGCGCTTGCTGCCACCATCGGCACTGGCGCTGCGGCGGGTGCCGCTGTCGGCTCGGCGCGCCGCGAACCGGCGCGCTTTGACGATCCCGCCTGGAACCGTGAACAGGCGGCGCGCTTGCAGGCGCATATCGACGGGCGCCAGGTTTGGGGCCGCTGTTCGGGCACCATCAATGGTGTGCGGCCGGGTGAAGCGGTGCGCACGCTGTTCCATTTCGAAGTCTTCAGTTCGATCCGGGTGGTGCGCCGCCCCGATGGCAATTACGACCGGATGTCAAAGGAAGTCGTGTTTTATACCGATCCCAAAACCGGTGCGGTGCTGGAAGAATGGGACAACCCCTATACCGGCGAACGGGTCAAGGTCGTCGATATCGCCAATGACCCCTATAATTGGGTGATCCGCGACTGGGTCAGCCCGCCCGCCCTGCCCGGTCTCGATACCCATGATGTGCCCGAACCCAAGCCGGCGGACAAAAAGCCGTTCCTTTTGCACTGGAGCGCGTTCGGCGCCGATACGCTGCTTGTCCATGAAGGCGGCAACGCCTGGTATCCCAACAAGCTTGATCCGGAAAAATGGCCGCGCGAATCGGGCGGCAAGATGGTCCAGGCCTCCGAATATTTCCGCTATTTCATCAAGCGCGCCGATGTCGAAAACCCGGCGCTGACCAATTTGCCGCACAATGGCGTCTGGATCCGCATCACGCCATGGCTGCCCTGGATGCTGATGGGCCAGGCGCCGGGCCATATCGTTTATGAAGGCCAATTCTGCCCCAATGATTCGCTGGAACATTACAGCCCGGCCGTGCTGGCACGGGTGAAGGCGAAATATCCGCAATATCTGGAGGCGCCGACCAAATGGTATGGCCCCAGCCTGTCGAGCCTGGAGCATTATGCGCTTGAACAGACGCCGGCGCCGCTCAAACCCTGAACTCAGTCACCGCTGATATGCTTGCTGTCCGGGAAACCCATGATGCGATAGTCGATCGCGCCCTTGCGCAAGGGCTTGATGGTGTTGGTATAGACGGGATCAAGGTAAAATGCTTCGAACGCCGCCTTGCAGGGCCAATGCGTCATCGATGCGCTGGTATTCGCCGGCCAATTGGCCAGAGCCGCCGTCGGTGGCCCGCTGAACAAGGTCGTTGATCCCAGTTTTTGCACATAGCTGGTTTTCATCAGTGCAGCCTTGTAGATGCAGA
>JANYCM010000136.1 GCA_025360285.1 Sphingomonadales bacterium | reverse complement strand
CAAGGGCGCAGCACTGTCGCGGTTCGAGAGCACCAAGCAGCGGTTCTTTGCCCAGGTGCTGACTGCGATGAAGTTGCCGACGCTGCTGCGCGCGATGGAAGCCGATCTTGCCGCCGGCAACGCTGTCGTCATCCAGCTGGTGTCGACTGCTGAAGCGATGCTCGGCCGTCGCCTCGCCGAACTCAGCCCCGACGAGCGCGCCAATCTCGATATCGAACTGTCGCCCCGCGAATATGTCGTCGACTATCTAGAGAACGCGTTCCCGACGCGCGCCATGGAAATCTACACCGACGACGAAGGGTTTTTGCGGTCGCGACCGGCGTTCGATGCCGATGGCAACCCGCTGATCAGCGCCGAAGCCGAAGCGTCCAAGAACCATATGATCGAGGAACTGTGCGCGTTGCCTGCGGTATCCGCCGCTCTGGATGAACTGATCCGGCACTTCGGCACCGAAGACGTTGCCGAGGTCACCGGCCGCACCAAACGCCTCATCACCGACGGCCGCGGCGACCAGAAGCTCGAAAGCCGCTCTGCCCGCACCAACCTCGCCGAGACCTCGGCATTTATGAATGGCGCCAAGCGCATCATCGTGTTTTCGGACGCCGGTGGCACCGGGCGCAGCTTTCATGCCGACAAGAACGCGCGGAACCAGCGCCGGCGCATCCATTATCTGCTCGAGCCGGGCTGGCGCGCCGATGCTGCCATCCAGGGCCTTGGGCGCTCACACCGTACCCACCAGGCATCGTCGCCGCTGTTCCGGCCGGTGACCACCGACGTCAAGGGCGAGAAGCGCTTCATTTCGACAATCGCCCGCCGGCTCGACAGCCTTGGTGCGCTTACTCGCGGGCAGCGCCAGACCGGTGGGCAAAACCTGTTCAACCCGGCTGACAACCTCGAAAGCGACCATGCCAAGGAAGCCCTCAACCGCTGGTATCACCTGCTCTATGCCGGCAAGCTCAGCAGCATCGAGTTCGGAGCCTTTGAACGGCGCTCGGGGTTGAAGCTCACCGACAAGGCGAGCGGTGGTCTCGTCGAAGATTTGCCGCCGATCCAGCGCTGGCTCAACCGGCTGCTGGCGTTCCCGATCGCGCTGCAAAATGCCGTGTTCGACGAATATCTGGCGCTGGTCGAAGCCCGCATCGACGCGCTGCGGCGCTCGGGCAAGCTCGATATCGGCGTCGAAACCATCAGGGCCGAGCGCATCGTCGAGATCGAGCGCCATTTGCTTCGCACCGATGCCGATACCGGCGCCGAGACCCACCTCCTGCGGCTCGAACTGCACCGGCGACCGGTGGTGCTGACGTTCGAGGATCTGAACGCCCGCGCCATCGGCGATGCGAGGGTCACCTGGATGCGCAATGCCCGTTCAGGGACGGTGGCGGCCAAAATCCCGTCCTATAGCGTCATGGGTGACGACGGCGATGTTATCGAGGTTGTCCAGCTGATCCGCCCGACGAAGCGCGAACGGATGCGGGTCGCGGCACTCGACGAGAGCAACTGGGAGCTGATCGACGGGGCAAGCTTTGAAGCGCTCTGGCGGTCCGAAGAGGCGATCGCGGCCGAGCGCGTCGATGTCGAGACCATCAATGTCGCGACCGGGCTGTTGTTGCCGATCTGGAACAAGCTGCCGGGTGATTTCGTGCAGGTGTGGCGAATCATCGATGCTGCGGGCACGGCGCATCTGGGACGCATTGTCCTCGAAGCCGATCTCGGCGAGCTGTCAAAGACCCTTGGCGTTACGATCGACGTCGAAGTGAATATTCCCGCGATCGTGCAGGCGCTTAAACGCGCCAACGCCAAGGTGCTCCTCCCGAAAACCGACCTCGCGCTGGTGACGGCGAACGTCAACGACAGCCGCCGTATCGAGGTCAAGGGCTTCAGCCCGGAACGCCTCCATTGGTACAAGTCGCTCGGCATGTTCACCGAGATCATTGCTTACAAGACCCGGTTGTTTGTGCCGCCGGCGGAAGCGGAGCGGGTCATCACAGCATTGCTGGCGGACGGGGCGAAAACCGTATGAATAGCGAGACGAAGATGGACATTTTCCATCATGTGGCACATATGCATATCATGTCACTTGCAAAGAGGTGTCACACGTGCAGCAATTGATCGATATCCGTATCGCGGAGAATGGCCGCATGGTGCTGCCGCGTTCAGCGCGCAAGGCGCTTGGCGTCACGGGGGCAGGCATTGTCGTGCTGTCGATTGACGGCGATAACGTGAAGCTGACGTCGATGCGCCAGAGCATCAAATACGCTCAGGACCTGTATCGTCAGCATGCCACCAACGATCTCCCTGTCGACGATTTCATCGCCGAACGCCGCGCCGAAGCGGCGCGCGAAGACCTCGACTAGGCATGGCATCGATCGTTTTTGATGCCTCGGCGATATTGGCGCTGCTGCGCGATGAGCCGGGCGCCGAAATTGTCGCGCCCTATGTTGGCGACGGGCTCATATCAGCGGTCAATTTCCAGGAAGTGATCAAGGGCTTGTTGCGCCGCGAAGTTTCTGTCGATGCGGCGCTTGCGATGCTCGACGCCTTGCATCTCGATGTGCGTCCACATGACCGCGATGCCGCCGTTGCAGCGGCGAAGCTCTACCCAGTCACCAAAGCATTCGGCAGCGGGCTGGGCGATCGGACTTGTATGGCGCTGGCGATCGCCGAAGGCTTGCCTGCTATTACCACTGACCAGGAATGGGCCAGGATCGAAATGCCCGGACTCAAGCTCGTGCTGGCGCGCTGACGGGTTACCGACGACCGGTTGCAGGCGTGGCTGTCGGCCAGCTTGCCATCGGAAACTTTCAATGAAGTAAGAGGATAGGGAGCGGGGCAGGGGTGCCCGACCATCCCGGCGGGCGACATCCGGAGCCTCAGCCATGTCCCGCACCCCCAGTCGCTTCTCGAGAACCCGCGCCGAAGCCGCAAGCCCGGCACGCATCATCACCGACGCTATCATCGCC
>JANYCM010000119.1 GCA_025360285.1 Sphingomonadales bacterium | reverse complement strand
GCGATCAGCATGGCCCAGCTTGCCGGTTCGGGCACAGCGCCGGTCAGGTCACGAACTTCAATGGCGCTGAACATTTCATAGGTAGTTGAGCTGGCGAGGCTGATGTGCAACGCGCTGGCGTCCGCCGTGAAATTGCCGATGATGTAGTCGGGTCGCCGCGGCGTACCAGTGCCGGCGGCCGAATTGACCAGGCTCGATTCGTTGCCAGCGGAATAGGATGTCGCCCAATTGGAATCCCAGAATGACTGCCAGATCTGAACCACGTAATTGTGCCCGGCCCTAAGCCTGAAAATGTCGATCGAGGCCGTCTCTCCGGCGCCGTTGAACGCGGTATATGACAATAGGTCATTATAGGAACCGTCAGACAGATTCGGGCTGCCGGCGCCGCTTCCCGTGTAAAGGTTCGTGAACCCCAATCGCCCCGGGATATCGGCATAGCCGGAAAAGTGGACGCCGTTAACAGCGATCGCGGCGCCGCTCGCTGTGATCGCGCCATGCAAACTGCCCGTGGTGAGCACGTCCGATGGCGCCGACACTGTCACAGGCGCTTGCCAAATGATGCTTGCGGCATCGGCCTGGCTGGCCAGCGCGGTCGAAAGCAAAACGAATGGAATATGGAACTTGGCGCTGATCATCACTCTATGCCTCCTGAGGTTAAAAGTTAATTTGGGATCGACACTAACTTTTGAAACATTTTAACAATATAAATGTTTGAGAAAGTAATAAAAATTGGTTTCTATTTCTCATGTAGCGCACTTGAACCCGGCTGTCAATTACAGTCAAAACCTCATGGCTGAGAATTTTATAGATAAAACTCAGCATTTTATCCGGCATTGACCGTTTATTTCGGTGGAAAGAGAAAGAAAAATCCGAATAATAAAGTATAGGACCGTGATTTGAAAGTCATTTTTTGCCTTTCTGACAGGGCGTCAGCCTGTGCCAGTGGGGGCGAACGCATGCCCTTAACCCTTGCCAACCCCGGCCCCAGCTTTCACAACACCGGCGTTATGACCCAGACTTTCAAGCTCGGCACGCGTGGTTCACCCCTGGCCTTGGCGCAGGCGCATATGACGGCGGCGGCGCTGGCCAGGGCGCATGGCTGGGGGCCGGAGCGCTGTGAAATTGTGGTGATTTCCACCACCGGTGACCGGGTGCAGGACCGGCCGCTCGCCGAAATCGGCGGCAAGGCGTTGTGGACCAAGGAGCTTGATGCGGCTTTGATCGATGGCCGGATCGATTGCGGCGTGCATTCGATGAAGGATGTCGAAACCCAATTGCGCGATGGCATTGCGCTGGTGGCGATGCTGCCGCGCGCCGATGTCCGTGAACGGCTGATCGGTGCGGACAGCATTGCCGCACTGCCGCACGGCGCGCGCATCGGCACGTCCAGCCCGCGCCGCGCCGCGCAATTGCGGGCGCTGCGCCCCGATCTGCGCCCGGAAATATTGCGCGGCAATGTCGCGACGCGGATGGCCAGGGTGGATAGCGGCGCCATCGACGCGACGTTGCTGGCGGCGGCGGGGCTCGATCGGCTGGGCATCGCGGTCGGCGCGACCATTCCGGTGGAAACCATGTTGCCGGCCAGTGCCCAGGGCGCGGTGGGGATTACGGCGCGCGCCGGCGATGCGGCGATCCTGGCGCTGCTCGCCGCTATCGACGATGCCGATACCCATGCGGCGGTGCGGCTGGAACGCGGATTCCTGGCGGCGCTGGGCGGCACCTGCCACAGCCCGGTGGCGGCGCTGGCGCTGATCACCGGTGATCATGTGCATTTCCGCAGCCAGATCATGGCCGAGGATGGCAGCGAGATCCGATCGGGCGATTTTGAAGCACCGCTTACCGAGGCGCCGGCGCGTGTAGCGGCGCTGGCCGCCGCGCTGCTGACGGCGGCCAGCCCGGCATTGCGCGCGCTGTTCGATCCGGGCTGAAAATTGGCGCGGGTTCTCGTCACCCGGCCCCTGCCTGGCGGCGACGCGACGGCGGCACGGTTGCGCGCGCTGGGCCATGACGTCACCCTGGCGCCCTTGTTAGCGACCGAGGCAATCGGCTGGCACCTGCCGCCGCAACCCCCCGCCGCGCTGATGCTGACCAGTGCCGCGGCGGTGCGGCTGGCCGGGCCGCTGCCGGCGGCGTGGCGCACTCTGCCGCTGTTCGTGGTGGGGGATGCCACGGCGGCGGCGGCGCAGGCGGCGGGTTTTGGTGATGTTCGTGATGGCGGCGGCACGGTACAGGCGTTGCTGGGCCGGGTGGCGGCGGCGGGCTTTGCGGCGGTGCTGCATCTGGCGGGGGAGGACCGCACGCCGGTCACGCTGCCGGCCGGGCTGCATGTCGAAACCCGCATCGTTTACCGGGCGCGCTTGCAGCCGATGGTGGCGGCAGCGGACCCGGATTGGGTGTTGCTCTACAGCGCCCGCACCGCGCGGCATTTTGCGGCGGAATGGGACCGGCTGGGGCGGGATCGCGCCGGCCCGGCGCTGGCCGCCATTGGCCCGGCGGTGGCGGCCGCGGCCGGCGCGGGCTGGCGCGCCCTGGCAATTGCCGCGACCCCCGACGAATCGGCGTTGCTGTCGGTCGCCGGGCTGACAAGTCCCCCTTCGCTGTGCCAATAGGAACGCGGCGTGCCGCAGCGGCGCGCCGAAAGGATCGGGATGGACGCGCCTTTTGATCGCGGCGAGATTGACCGCGCCAGCCTGGATGCGACCGAACGCCTGCGCGCCCGGCTGGCCGGTGAACGCCGGGCGCCGCCCGCCCGCCCGGCCCGGTCCGGCCTGCCCTGGGTGATTGCCGGCGGGCTGGTCGTGTTTACCGCCGGCATGATTGCCAATCCCTGGGTCGAAGCCAATGTGCGCGGCCGGCTGCCCTTTGCCCAGACGGTGGCGCCGGCGCCGACCGAGGTGCTGACCTTGCGCCAGCGACTTGCCGACCTGGAAGCCAGCAAGGCGGCGCCCGCCGCCCCCGCACCATCGGAACGCCTGGCGCGCACCGAAGCGCGCATTGAAACCAGCAATGACCAGATCGCCCGCGATGCCCAGCGTATCGATAAATTGACCGCCGATGTTGCCGCCATTGCCGCCGGCATTGCCGCCGATCGCGGCCGCAGCGAGGCAGCGACCGCGGCGGCGGCGGCGGCGGCCGATCGCGCGCAGGCGTTGTTGACGCTGCTGCTCGCGCGGCGGGCGATCGAAGCCGGGCGGCCGCTCGGGCCCCTGGAGCAGGCGCTGCGGCAATCCTTTGAAGCGCGCTATCCCGAAGCATTGAAGCCGGTGCTGGCGCTGGGCGCGGCACCGGTGACGCCGGCCAGCCTGGGCCGCGATTTTGACGCGCTGCGCCCGGCGATCGGTGTGGCGGCGGCAGCGGGCCAGCAGGATTGGTGGCAGATTTTCAAGGCGACGCTGGCGGCCGGCGTGTCACGCCCGGCGGTTGACACGGCCCCGGTGGCGGCGGCCGCCGCAGCCATGGCGCGCGGTGATACGCTGGCGGCGGCGAACCATCTGCGCCGCCTGCCGGCGCCGCGCCCGGCGCGGGTGGCCGCCTGGCTCGCCGCGGCGGAGCGCTTGCAGGCCGGATCGCAAGGGCTGGCGACGCTGGAAGCGGGGGCCTTGTTGGTGCCATCCCCGGTCATTCCCCCGCCAGGCCCGGCCGCGCTACCGCCACAACCGGCCCAGACCCCCGCCAAGACCCGTGCCGAACCCGCCACGGGCCATATTTCCTCCGCGATTCTCCGGGTTTCCCCGGTGCTGGCACGGGTGCGGGATCTGCTACGGCTGCCGCGCTTGGCGCTTTAAGGCGCTCGATCGCCGAACAGGGCGCTGCCCACCCTGACCGTCGTGGCGCCGAGCATCACCGCTGTTTCAAAATCTCCCGACATGCCCATGCTGAGGCAGGTAAGCCCTTGATCACGGGCCATTTTTGCCAGCAGCGCAAAGAATGGTGCCGCCTCGATTCCGGCCGGCGGCACGCACATCAGGCCGATGATCGGCAACCCCGCCGCCTGCGCCGCCGTGATCAGCGCCGGCGTTTCAGCAATCGGGCAGCCGCCCTTCTGCGCCTCCCCGCCAATATTGACCTGGATATAGCAACCGGGAAATTTACCTTGTAATTTCATGGTCTTGCCAAGCACCATCACCAGCGACATGCGGTCCACCGAATGAATCACATCGAACAGGGCCACCGCTTCAGCCGCCTTGTTGGACTGCAACTGCCCGACCAGGTGCAGGCGGATGCCCGGCGTTTCGGCGCGCAGGCCCGGCCATTTCGCCTCGGCCTCCGCTACCCGGTTTTCACCAAAGGCGCGCTGACCGGCGCGGATGAGGGTACGGATATCGTCAACCCCCCACGTCTTGCTTATGGCAACAAGTTCAACAACATCCGTCCGGTTGGCCAGCCGTGACGCACGGACGATCGCTTCATTGACGGCGGCAAGACGGCCGGATGCCGCCGATACATCAATCACATCAGAAAGCGATGTTGGTGCCAAGATAGACCGATTGGTCGGCCCGGTCAGCATCGAGCAGGCTCGGCGCCACGGGCGCCAGCTTGTACCGCACGCCGCCGGTTACCGAAAGCCGCGGTGCCAGAAGATAAGCGCCGCCCAGTTCCACCGAATACCGCCGTTCGAGCGGGGCGAACAACAAGGTGGAGCCCTGTTCGGCCGAACCTTGCAACATCGTCGTCCAGTTGCGCCCCGCATAGCTGACCCCCAGATCAACCGCATCACGGCGGCCTGCCAGCAACGCCATCGGGCCAGGCTCGACATGGCGGAAGCCGGTATTGACGCCAAAGCCCTTCCAGTTGACCGACAGGCCGACATCATAAGAGGTTGGCAAGGCAGCAATATTTTCAGCCGGTGCCGCCGCGCGGGAACGATCAGCCGCTGCCGCCACAACCCGCGAGCTGATGCCCAGCGAAAAGGCCTTGCGATTATCGGATTGGCCCGAGGGCGTGAAGCGGAAGGCGTGCTCGACGCTTTGCAAGCGGGCATTCGCCGCGCTGGCGCCCGAAGCGGTGAAGCTGAACTTGCTCAATTCGCTCACAGGGGGCTGGAACGGTGACAGCTGCGTATCGAAACTGATGCGGCTCTTGGCGGCCGGCTTGCCATTGGTCGCTACCGGTTTTGTCGCCAGAACCGGAGCCGCCAAAAACAGCGCGACACCCAAAGCGACACCGACGCGAATCGCGCCACCCGCCGAGCGGCGCGATGTGGCGGGTCCCACCCCGCGCGAATCGATCGACATGATCATGCCACATTCCTATCAGCGGGATACCAATCCGCCCAGATGTTAACGTCCCTAGTGTTGCCAACCTGCGGAATTATTTCAATTCACTGTGGTTTACGCCCCACACTACGAAGCAAAAGGCGATTTCACACGGCCGATATTGCCGCAGGGTGAATTGATTCTGACGCCATGGCAGATGCCGGCACCTCCACGCAAAGGCTTGGCGCTGCCGGTCAGGCGCGCCTATAAGCGGGTGGTTCCCTACGAAAAGGTTTGTCCATGCGTCGCGCCGCTATTGTCCTGATTGGTCTGGCTCTGGTCGCGCCGCTCACTGCCTGTGCCAAAAAGGGCAAGGCACGGCCGGCGACGATTGAGGCACCGGCGCGCCTGACGACCATCGGCGTCAATGCCTATCTGTGGCGCGCCTCGCTGGATACGATCGGCTTCATGCCCCTGGCCCAGGTCGATTCGAACGGCGGTGTCATTGTCACCGATTGGTATGCAACGCCGCAGATCCCCAATGAGCGGGTCAAGGTGACGATCGCCATTCTGGATACCGAATTGCGCGCCGACGCCGTCAAGGTCAGCGCCAACCGCCAGACTTTGGGTGCGACAGGCTGGGTCGATGCGCCGGTACGCGCCGGCACGGTGCAAAAGCTCGAAGAAACTATTCTCAGCCGCGCCCGCGATCTGCGCCGCGCCCAGTTCGCTGGCTGATCTTCGCCCGTCATGTCGGCCAAATTCGATCATCATGGCGCGGAGGCGCGCTGGCAAGCCGCATGGGATGCCGCTTGCAGCTTTGTCGCTGATGACACGAGCCCGCGCCCCAAGGCCTATGTGCTCGAGATGTTCCCCTATCCATCAGGGCGCATTCACATGGGGCATGTGCGCAACTATACCATGGGCGATGTCATAGCCCGCACCCGCCGCGCCCAGGGCTTCGAGGTGTTGCACCCGATGGGCTGGGATGCCTTTGGCATGCCGGCCGAAAATGCCGCCATGGAACGCGGCATCCACCCCGGCGGCTGGACCCGCGCCAATATCGCCGCGATGCGCGCCCAGTTGAAACGGCTGGGTTTCGCCTTTGACTGGAGCCGTGAGCTCGCCACCTGCGAGCCCGATTATTATGGCCAGGAACAGGCGTTGTTCCTCGATCTGCTCGCGGCTGGCCTGATCTATCGCAAGGAATCAGCGGTCAATTGGGATCCGGTCGACATGACCGTGCTGGCCAATGAGCAGGTCATCGACGGCCGCGGCTGGCGGTCAGGCGCTGTGGTGGAGCGCCGCCGGCTGAGCCAATGGTTCTTGAAGATTACCGATTTTGCCGAGGATCTGCTCGCCGGGCTGGAAACGCTCGATGCCTGGCCCGAAAAAGTCCGGCTGATGCAGGAAAACTGGATCGGCAAGTCGCAAGGGCTGCGCTTTACCTTTCAGGTTGAAGGCGCGGCGACCCGTTTCGACGTCTTCACCACCCGCCCGGACACAATGTTCGGCGCCAGCTTTGCGGCGCTCGCCCCCGACCATCCGATCTGCCTGGCGCTGGCTGAAACCACCCCTGGCCTTGCCGCCTTCATCGCCGAATGCCGCGCTGGTGGCACCGCCACGGCCGATATCGAGGGCAAGGAGAAAAAGGGCTATGATACCGGGCTGAGCGTCATCCACCCGCTCGATCCGGCCATTCGCCTGCCGGTGTTCGTCGCCAATTTCGTCATGATGGATTATGGCACCGGTGCCATTTTCGGCTGCCCGGCGCATGACCAGCGTGATCTGGATTTCGCCCGTAAATATCAATTGCCGGTGCTTCGCGTTGTCGCCCCCGAGGGCGAAGCCGACACGCCCATTGGTGCCGAGGCCTATACTGGTCCCGGCCGGCTGGTGCATTCGGGCTTCCTCGATGGTCTGGATGTCGAAACGGCCAAGCGCACCGTCATCACGCGCGCCGAGGCTGAAGGCTGGGGCGCCGGCACCACCGTCTGGCGGCTGCGCGATTGGGGCGTGTCGCGCCAGCGCTATTGGGGCACGCCGATCCCGATCATTCATTGCGCGGATTGCGGCGTCGTGCCGGTTCCCAAGGATCAATTGCCGGTTATCCTGCCCGAGGATGTCAGCTTCGATATGCCCGGCAACCCGCTCGTCCGCCACCCAACCTGGAGCCAGGTCGCTTGCCCGACCTGCGGCAAGCCGGCGCGCCGCGAGACCGACACGCTCGACACTTTTGTCGATTCGTCCTGGTATTTCATCCGCTTCGCCAGTGCGCCCAAGGATCGCCCGTTCGATCCGACCGTCGCGGCACAATGGTTGCCAGTCGGCCAATATATCGGCGGCGTGGAACATGCGATCCTGCACCTGCTCTACGCGCGTTTCTGGACCCGTGCGCTCAACCGTATCGGCCGGCTGGGCATTACCGAGCCGTTTGCCGGCCTGTTCACACAAGGCATGGTAACCCACGAGACCTATCGCCTTGCCGGCGAGCCCGATGCCGATGTTGCGGCCGAAAGCGATGCGCCGTCGCCGGCGAAATGGCTGTCGCCCGACGAGATTGAAAAGCGCAGCGATGGCGTTTTTGAACGCGCCACCGGGCGTGCCGTCGCAATTGGCCGCACCATCAAGATGTCGAAATCGAAGCGCAACACCGTCGATCCCGATAGCATCCTTGCCAACTATGGTGCCGACGCCGTGCGATGGTTTGTCCTGTCCGATTCGCCCCCGGAACGTGATCTGGCGTGGTCGGAAGCCGGCATCGAAGGCGCCTGGCGTTTCGTTCAGCGCGTCTGGCGGCTGGCATCGGAACCCGGTGCCAGTGATGGCCCTGCTGATTCCAAGCTGGCGCGTGCCCTGCACCGCACCATCGCCGCCATTACCGCCGACATCGATCGGTTGCAGTTCAACAAGGCCGTCGCCCGCCTGTACGAACTGGTCAGCGCCATCGAACGCGCTGCGGCGGGCCCCACCCGCACAGAGGCGATCATCACCCTGTTGCAGCTCTGCGCGCCGATGGTGCCGCATCTGGCCGAGGAAGGCTGGGCCGCGCTCGGCCAGCCGGGGCTGATTGCTGATGCCGCCTGGCCGGTCGCCGATCCGGCGCTGCTCGTCGATGATTCGGTCACCATTGCCATCCAGGTCAACGGCAAGCTGAAAGACAGTTTCGAAGCCACCAAGGGTGCTGATCGTGACAGCGTCGAACAGGCGGTACTGGCGCGGGACAAGGTCATCCGGGCGCTGGAGGGCAGGGCGCCCAAGAAGATTATCATTGTGCCCGATCGGCTGGTCAATCTTGTCGCCTGATTGCCTGTGCCGCCGGCTGGCGCTGCTATCGCTTGCCGTCGGTCTGGCGGGCTGTGATCTGACGCCGGTCTATTCCGGCGGCAGTCACAGCGCCGCCGTCGTCCTGCAAGGCCAGATCGCCATTGCCCCGATCGCCGACCGCCCCGGCTTTTTGGTCCATCAGGCGCTGATGGATCGTTTTGGCCCGGGACCCGCCGATCCGCGTTACCGTCTGGAAGTCGAACTCGATGACCAGATCGTCGCGTTCGGCGTCCGTGGTGACAACAGTGCCGCTCGGGAGCGCCGCACCCTGCGGGCGCGCTATCGGCTCGTCGATGTGGCCAGCAATGCTGTGCTGCTCGATGCCACCGCCGGATCGGACGCCGGCATTGACCGCGTCAGTTCCAATTATGCCGTGGTCGCCGCCGAATCCACCGCCTTGGAACGCCTCGCCACCGAAGTTGCTGCTCAAATAGCCGCCCGCGTGGCGCTTTTCGCCCGTGTTGGCCCCGCCACACCGCCGCGCTGAAGCCCGGTGAAGGTTGATTCCGCCCGACTGCAACTCATTTCGACCCGCTGGCCCGATGGGCTGCGGCTGGTCCTGCTGTATGGCCAGGATGATGCCGCGTCGCGTGATCTGGCCGACCGCATAGCCCGGCAATTTGTCGATTTGGGCAACCCGATGGCGGTTGAGAGCCTGTCGGGGT
>JANYCM010000072.1 GCA_025360285.1 Sphingomonadales bacterium | reverse complement strand
AAATAGCGCAGGCAGATTTCGGCCGGCACACGCTTCAACAAATCGCCAACCACATCAATCCGCCCGGCGCTGTTTTCCAGCAGCGCACTGGCAAAGCGTGTCGACAAGCCGGCGATCAACGCGCCGTCGTCGCGCCGGATCACCTGCCGCAACAGGGCGTGCAGCCGATCATGTTCGGCGCCATCCAGGCCGAGCAGAAAGGTCGCGCCGCCCGCCAATTCGGCCATTTCAGGACCAAAGGGGGTGCGGAAATCATCAGGCCGCAGCAGGATATCACGCACCTGGGCATCGCGGGTCACATGCAACAGGCCGGCCAGCGGCAGGATCGGCATGAAGGCCCGCGAAAAGGCGTAGATTGGCCCCAGCAGCGCCCCGGTGATCGCCGACTTGATGCGCGCCCAGCGCGATTTCTCCGCCAGCACATTGAAATCAAACGGGTCGAGCGGCCCTGGCCCAGCCGCCGCTGCCTTTTGCGCCGCCGCAATGCCGGCGAAATATTTGACCTGGGGCATCGGCGGCTCTGTCCTTGTGCGATGTGATACGGGCTTGTCGTATCAGCCGGCAGCCTGGTTCAAACCATCTTCCAGAAACCGGATATTTTTCGGATCGGCAAAGGGTGACCAGCGGATAAAGGCCGGCCGAAAGTCCGCCTTGATCTCGTGCAGTTCGGCCAGCGCCTGCCTTGCCTCGGCTATTCGCCCCAGCCGCACCAGCGCATTGACCTTGATAACATAGGGGAACCAGTAACCACGGCGCCGGGCAATAGCGTGATCGGCCTCCACCAGCGCCGCGTCATGATCCCCGAGCATGAGCAGCGACGCCGCCAGTTCGCCGGCGATGAAGAACATGTCATGGTCATTGGGGCTGAGCCGGATGGCGGCGCGGAGTGAGGCCACAGCCGCAGCATTTTCGTCCCGCACCCGCAGCGAAGCCCCCAATTGCGCATGCGCCATCGCCAGGCTGGGGTTCAGATCGATGGCGCGGCGCAGCAGCGCTTCAGCACGCAGCGGCTGGTGCAGCCAGATCTCGGCAATGCCCGCCAGCATATGGCCGCGGGCATCGTCACAATCGGCGATAATCGCCTTTTGAGCCCTTTGTCGCACCTCCAAAATCTCGGCTTCGGTACCGCGCCGGGCCCAGATGTCCCAGACATGCGCCCAGACACTCTGAATGATCGCTTCGGGCGATTTGGGTTCCTGCGCCAGGGCGGCATCAAAACACGCCCTGGCGGCGGCGGCATCCTCACGCGTCATCCGGTTGGCATGCCAGCGCCCGCGCCAGATCAGGTCACGCACGTTCAGATCGCTTTGCGGCTTGCGCAAGGCGCGAACCTGCTCATGCTGATCGATCTGCCCGCCGAGTGCCGCCGTCAGGTTTGTCAGCAAATCTTCAAGGAGCTCGCTTGAACCGGCGTCGCGCACAGCCATTTTTGTCGACCACAGACTTTGCCCGCTCTCACTGTCGGCCAGCGCCGCCGACAAGAACTGGTCACGGCCCTGGCGGCGCAGGCGACCTTCGACAACATAACGTGCCCCCAATGCCCGCCCGACCAGGCGCGGATCGGGATCAGGCTCCCGAAACGCAAAGCTCGATCCGCGCGCTATGATCGGCATCCAGCGCAGCCTGGCCAGCCGATCGATCAGATCTTCGCTGATCCCCTCGGCCAGAAAATTCTGTGCCGGATCACCCGTCAGATTGGCGAAGGGCAGCACGGCGAGCGCTGCCAGCGCCGTGAAGTTCGCCACCGGCGTTGTCGGAGCTGCGGCCGCCGCCTGCACCCCGGCCATATCCTGCCGCGCCTTCAGCCTCGCACGTTCGTCGCGCAGCCATTCTTCAAAAGCCTCTTCCTCGGGAATATCGAGGCCCTCAAGGAAACTATGGCCGCCAGTGGACTGATCCGCGTCGCGGGCGTCAACCGTCATGCGGGCAAGATCGATCCAGATGCGATTCTTGTCGGCATGCAGCACGGCGTCGCCGCCGCTGTTGATCAGCGTTCGCAAGGTCGACACTTCACTGCGCAGGCTGGCCTGCGCCTGATCGGGCGCGCGGCTGCCCCACAACTGACCCTGCAACCAGCTGCGGGTGCGTTCGCCATTGCCGGCAACCGCCAGCATGGCGAGCAACGCCTGGCCTTTGCGACTGGCAATGTTGATCCGCCCGCCGCCCGGCGCGCGCAGCCGGAACGGCCCGATCAAATCAAGAAGGAACTTGCCATCGCCCACGTCATTGCCCCCGAAAATTCAGCTTAATGCGCAATTTACGAATTTGGCAGGAATTTTTGACGCTGGTTTGACGCTGCCCTCACGCTGGCGTTTCGGCCCCTGGGTAGACCAGTTGCATGACCACAGCGACACCCACCCAGCGTTATGCCCGCTTCTATGATCAGGTGCTGGGCGAGATCGAACGCGGCAACACCGATCAGGGTCTGAACCTGCTCGTCGGCATGCTTGATGGCATTCATATGCAGGGCTGCCAGCTTGCGCCGGCGCGGGCGGCGCTGGCGGGGCACATGCTCCACCAGTTGCTGCTTGAAGCGCCACTCTACCGGCCGGGTGGCCATGGCTTCGGCGCTAGCGACACGCCCGATATGCCGCCCATGAGCCCCACGGGCAGCAACTTGACGAAGGCCAGCAACCGGCTCGCCATTATGCGGGCGCTGCGCGACCGTCGGCACTTTGCCGATCAATGGATTGCCCGCGCCTGGCGTGACGGCTTGAAAATCTGCCTGGTCGGGGATGACGGCGCGATCGGCGATGGCGTACTCCACGGCCGCGACCAGGCGAACGTCACCAAGATCGATAACCAGCTTGCCCGCCTGCCCCAGCACACCGCCGAACCCGGCGCGGCGTTCGATCTGTTCTGCGCGCCGGGTCTTGCCGATACCGCCGACGCAGCGGCGCTGCGGCAGCGATTGACCGCATTGCGCCGCGCCCTGGCGCCGACCGGCACCGCGATCCTGTCGGCGTTGCTGCCGCACCATATGGGCGCCGGCTGGGCGCGGGCCTGCCTTGATTGGCACCCGCATGTTCATGCCGAGCCAGCGCTGCTCCGCCTCGCCGCAGACGCCGGGTTCAGCGCGCAATTCTGTAACGATGAAAGCAATTGCCTTGTCTGGTGCGTGCTGCGGCCCGCGCCGGCGATCCAGCAACGGGGGATCTGACCATGCCGATGATAGAAAGCGAATTGCAGGCCATCGCCAACGGCGACCGCGCGGCCTTTTCCCGGCTGTATCGCGCCGTCCGGCCGGAATTGGTCCGCTATGCCACCGGCTTGCTGGCGGGAGACCGCAGCGCTGCCGAAGATGCAGTCGATGATGCCTTTGTCGCCCTGTGGACACAATCCGGCCAGTTTGACGGCCACGGTAACGCCCATGGCTGGCTGCGCCGAATCGTGCGCAACAAGGCGATCGACTGGCTGCGCAAGCAGCGCGAGGCCCCCATGACCGGCGAACCGGTTATGAACAGCCATGCAAATCTGGCCGACGACACCCCCAACCCTTTCGACTGCGCCGCGCAGGCATCGGCAGCGACGACCCTGCGTTCCGCGCTGGGTGCCCTGTCGATCGACCAGCGAGAAGCGGTCTGGTTATGCTATTTCGAGGGCAAATCGCTCGGCGAAATCGCCGAACTGGCGGAATGTCCGCAAAATACTGTCAAGACCCGGCTATTTCACGCCCGGCTGATTTTGGGCAAAGCGCCCATGGTGCAGGAACTGCGGTTAGCATGACTGTCTGCCATGCCGGGCCATTAGGGGCCCGGCTCAATCATCGTCGATCAGCCCGGAATCGCCCGGATTGACCAGCAGGCGGCGCGGGCCGCGGGCCCAGGGCTGGACAAGCAACAGCCCGGCAATAAAGCCGCCGATATGCGTCCAGATGGCGATTTGACCGCCGCCGGGCCCAGTGTTGAAGGCCAGCGCGGTGAGCAGTTGCAGGCCGATCCAGGTCGCGGCATACCACAGAGCCTTCAACGCTTCGCCCGGCACAGCCACGCCAAGCACCGAGCGGGAAATGACGCGATTGCGGGAAAAAAGCACGGCATAGCCGGCGAAAACTGCCGCAATGGCACCGCTGGCACCGATCACCGAGGCAAGGCTTTTGGGGTCAACCACAACCTGCAAGAGACCCCCGGCAATGCCGCCGGCAACGAACAAAAAGCTCAGCACCCGGCCGCCGGCAACCCATTCGACATATTTGCCGACCCAGGCCAGAAACAGCATGTTGAGACCCAGATGCAGCCAGCCGCCATGCAGAAACATATGGGTTATCAGCGTTACAGCTGCCGGCAACAGGTCAGGGCCACCATACACCGCCGCCGCGATCCGCGCCGGCACCAGGCCGAAATTGGCATCCAGCGCCGCCCCAAAGCCCCCACCGCCCAGGGCCACTGCGGCCTGCACAGCAACGCACAGGCCGATCAACACATTGGTTACAATGGCTTTTGGCGGCTTATAGGGTTTCATAGCGACCCCCTATGACAGTGCCGATCAAATAAACTCCAGGCTCTCGATCGTGTAGTAACGATCGCCCGACGGCGTCGTCACCTCGACCTCTTCCCCCACCCGGCGGCTGATCAGGGCCCGGCCAAGCGGCGAGGAATAGGAAATGCGGCCGCGCCGGGCATCCGCCTCGGTGTGGCCAACAATCTGATAAACAATCTTTTTGTCATCTTCGTCGAGCAGATGGACGGTGGCGCCGAACACCACCTTGTCGCCCGACAACATCGTCGGATCGATAATCACGGCGCGCGCCAGCTGGTCCTCCAGCTCAATGACCTGCGCCTCGATCTGGCCCTGCCGCTCCTTGGCGGCATGATATTCGGCGTTTTCCGACAGATCGCCATGGGCGCGAGCGACTTCGATCTGCTCGACGACCTCGGGACGCTCGATCTCCTTCAGACGCTTCAGCGTCGTCGCCAATACCGCATGACCTTCTGCCAGCATGGGCAGCTTTTCGACCGTCGCCATTCTCGTCACTCAACCTTCTGTCGCTCAAAGACGTTTT
>JANYCM010000070.1 GCA_025360285.1 Sphingomonadales bacterium | reverse complement strand
CCTGCCCCCACCCCAGCCCTCCCCACCCTCGGTTCGCTGCGCTCAATAGCTTTTGTTGTTCGCTCCGCTCACCGGGGGGAGGGAGCAGGTTTTACTTCTTCGCCGTGCCGTTCTTCGCACGCCCCGCCGGGGTGTCGCGCGCCGCCGCCAGGATCGGCTCGCAATCATTGTTCCTGGCGTTGCCGAAATCGACGAAGGCCAGAATCGCGGCAAGCGGTGACGCCACCACCCCCAGCGCCACGCCGGCGCCGGCGCGGGCGATCAGTTCGGGTGACAGCGGGTTGATGCCCGGCGCCGCGAACCAGCCGTTGATGGCGATCGGCGATTGCCCGGACAACAGGCTGAATTCCTTGGAATCGCCTTCGATGGACAGCGCCAGCGATTCATCGGCGAAATTGAAGCTGCCGCGGCCGCGGTAATTGGCGCGGGTGGTATCGAACAATATGGGGTCGGCGACTGCCTTGCCGTCCTTCACTGTGAAGGCCAGCACGCCGCAGCGGATTTCGGTGGGTTTCTTCAGGCGTTTGCCCAAAAACGCCGTGACGAAATTCTGCAAATCGAGCTTGGCCAGTTCGATGTTGCGCACCCACAGCGTGCCCGCCGGAAACACCAGCGCGATGCGGCCGTTCGACGTGCCCAGCGACTGGCGCACCGTATCACCGCGCCCGGTCAGTTCGAGGCGTGCCTTCATCGAAGCGGTGGTGCCGCTTTCATCGACCTTGAAGGATTTGAGCAATGAGCCGAGCGGTACCTGAGCGACGCGGAGATCATATTTCGTCAGCGCCGGGCGCACGCTGGCATCGATATTGATGACGCTGTCCAGCCGCGCCCCGACGATATCAAAAGCCAGCGGATCAAGATCGAGCTTCTGGTTTTCCAGATAGAAACCCAGCTTCATATTGGCGATTGGCACGGCGCCGGTGCGCACCGCGGCGGCGGTATAATCGACATGCACGTCGAAATGCTTCAGCGCGGCGATGTCGAGCGGCGCATCAGGCAGGATGCGCGGGCGGCCGGCTTCGATGGTGATGGCACCCTTGCCGCCCTTGGCATCGAGCCGCTCGGGCGAATAGCCGATCCATGGCCCGACATCGAGAATATCGAGAACCCGGCTGGTCAGCGTGCCGTTGATACGCAGTTTGTCAGCGGCATCGGCGGGCGCGGTGACACGCAACAGGCCGCCGATGTCCGAATCGCCAAAATGCCCGGTGATTTTGGTGAAATGATAATCGCGGCCCAGCCGGGTGAGGTTGGCGGCGAGCGCATAGGGGCGGGTGGCCGGCAGCACGATGCCGAACAATTTGCCCGGCACCTGCATGTTGCGGCCGGCAACGGTGACGCGCAGGTCGGCACCGTCGAAGCGCGTCGCCCCTGGCAAGGTGCCGGCGAGGGTGATGGCGGTATCAGCGACGCGGGCCTTCAGATCGAGCCCGAGCCGGCCGCCGGCGGCGGCTTCATTGGGCGTCGTCAGCGTGCCCGACAGGGTGAAGGGTGCGCCATAGGCGGTGCCGCCGCCGGTGAAGGCCAGCGGCCCGACGACCTGCTGGGCGGTGCCCGAGGCGCCGCCGGCGACAGCGCCAGTGACAGTGCCAGTGACAGCGCCAGTGACGGGACCGAAGCTGAGCGTCACCTTGGCGCGGCGCACTGCATCGATGAAGCCAAGGCTGGTATCGGTGATCGCGGCGCGGTCAATGATCGGCAGCTTGAAGGGCACATCGCCGGCAAAGGTCCAGCTGTTGCGGCCTTTCGCATCGCGTTCCAGCCCGATGCGGCCGCCATCGATGGCCAGGTTGCGGAGGACGGTGTCACCAAACAGTAATTGCCAGACCGACATATCGAGATCGATGCGGCGCGCGCTGAACAATTGTGGCTGCTGCGCCCAATCCGGGTTGGCGACTGACAGGCCTTCGGCGTGGAAGCGCAGGGCGGGATCAAGATAAAGCTGGAAGTCCCCGGCCACCTTGACCGGCCGGCCTACCTTTGCCGTGGCGATTCGTTCGAATGTCCCCTGCCAGAAACGGCCGCGCGTGACATATTGCACGACATAGAGCAGCGCGAGCAGCGCCACGATGATGGCGCCGCCAACGGCGAGACGACGCGGCCAGCGGGGCCCGGGCGCCGTCATGATCGGCATGGCAGCGGGGGCATGATTTGAGTCCATCTGGGTGACAACCCGGCGAAGCGCCCGGCGTTCCCTGCCATGGCCGCAATGATCATTGGTTGCAATCGGGTGACAGGCGCTTTATGGCCCGCTGCTTCGCATGACCGAACCGCCCGGCTGAATGGGCTGCCGTGGCGGTTCTATGATGCGTCTTAAGGAGACAAAATGCCCAAGCTCAAGACCAAGAGCG
>JANYCM010000025.1 GCA_025360285.1 Sphingomonadales bacterium | reverse complement strand
CCCGGCGATCATTTCGGCGGCCGAAATTGCCCAGGCAGATGCCATCCACCCCGGCTATGGCTTCCTCAGCGAAAACGCGCGCTTTGCCGAGATCGTCGAACAGCACAAGATCGTCTGGATCGGCCCCGACCCCGAACATATCCGCAAGATGGGCGACAAGATCGAGGCCAAGCGCACCGCCGCGATGCTCGGCCTGCCGCTGGTGCCGGGGTCCGACGGCCCGCTGACGTCAACCGAACAGGCGGTCAAGATCGCCAATGAAATCGGCTATCCGGTGCTGGTCAAGGCCGCGTCCGGCGGCGGCGGGCGGGGCATGAAGGTGATTCACGACGCCGCATCGCTGCCCGGCCTGGTGGCCCAGGCCAAGTCGGAGGCAAAGGCGGCGTTCGGCGATGACACGGTCTATCTGGAAAAATATCTCTCCGAACCGCGCCACATCGAATTCCAGGTGTTCGGCGATGGCAAGGGCGGCGCCGTCCATATGGGCGAACGCGATTGTTCGCTGCAACGCCGCCACCAGAAGGTGCTGGAGGAGGCCCCCTCCCCGGCGCTCAACGCCGACCAGCGCGCCGAAATGGGCGAAATCGTTCGCCAGGCCGTATCCAAGCTGAAATATCGCGGCGCCGGCACGATGGAATTCCTGTACGAAGACGGGAAATTCTATTTCATCGAGATGAACACAAGGTTGCAGGTGGAGCATCCGGTGACGGAAGCTGTCACCGGCCTTGACCTGGTGCGCGAACAGATCCGCGTCGCCGCCGGGCTGCCCTTGAGCGTGACGCAGGATCAGATCCGTTTCGAAGGCCATGCCATCGAATGCCGCATCAACGCCGAAGACCCCGTCACCTTCGCCCCGTCACCCGGCCGCGTCACCGATTTCCATGCGCCGGGCGGCCTGCATGTCCGCGTCGATTCGGCACTGTATGACGGTTACCGCATCCCGCCTTACTATGACTCGCTGATCGCCAAGCTGATCGTCTATGGTGCCAACCGCAACGACGCGCTGATGCGCCTGCGCCGCGCCCTGGAGGAATTCGTCATCCACGGGCCCAAGACGACGATCCCGCTGCAACAGGCGATCATCGAAGCGCCGGACTTCATCGACGGCAATTATTCGATCAAATGGCTGGAACGCTGGCTGGCGGAGCGGGCAGAAGCGTAACCTTTAACCTCTCCCCCTGGGGGAGAGGTCGACTCGCGCGCAGCGCGGCGCGAGAGGGGTGGCGCCTTTTGCCGCCAAAGGCACAAGCCCTCTCCCGGCTCACGCCAAGAGGCACGAGTCCGACCTCTCCCTCAGGAGGAGAGGTAAGACCAATTTGAAGTTATGATCCTCTCGCCTGTCTGGCTCCCCGCCACCCTCATCGCCGGCGCCGTGCAGTCCTGGCGGACCGCCATCCAGCAACGCCTGCGCGCCACCCTGTCGGTCAACGCCGCCGGGCTGGTGCGCTACCTCTATGGCTTCCCCGTCGCGGTGCTGCTGCTCAGCGGCTATGCCTTGGCGCGGCACGCGGTCCTGCCCGGCCTCAGCCCGGCGTTCTGGGGCTATGCCGTCACCGGCGGCATCTGCCAGATTTTCGGCACCAATCTGCTGATCATGGCGTTCGGCTTTCGCAATTTCGTTGTCGGCACCGCCTATTCGAAAACCGAAGCCGTACAGGGCGCGCTGCTGTCGGCCTGGCTGCTGCAGGAAGGCCTGACACCGCTGGTCTGGGCCGGCATCGGCTGCGGCGTCATCGGCGTCATCATCCTGTCAACCGGCGGCCGGCGGCTCGGCCCCGCGGCGCTGCTGCGCGAGATTGTCCAGCCGGCGGCGCTGTGCGGCCTTGGCGCCGGCCTCGGCTTTGCCCTCACCTCCATCTTCATCCGCAGCGCGACGCGCACCCTGGCGACGCCCGACCTGCCGCTGCGCGCGCTGGTCACGCTGGTGGCGACAATGCTGGCCCAGGCAATCCTGCAAGGCAGTTATGTCGCGCTGCGTGAACCGGCGCAGTTGCGCGCCGTCGCCGCCACCTGGCGCACTTCCGCCCAGGTCGGGGTGCTCGCCGCCGTCGGCTCGGCCGGCTGGTTCACCGGTTTTGCCACCGCCCCCGTCGCGCTGGTCCGCACCGTCGGCCAGATCGAGGTGATCTTCACCCTGTTGTTCGGGCGCTTCTACCTGAAGGAGGCCCTGGGCCGCAGCGAAGCCGCCGGGCTGGTCCTCGTCGCCATCGGCGTCGTCCTCGCCGTCGCCGGCGCCTGATGGCTTGCATTTCGCCGGCGTTTGGGCTGCGATAGTCCGTGATGAGCCCGCCCTTCAAATCCCGGCTCGATCCCGAACTGCTGCTGCGCGCCTATGCCAGCGGCATTTTCCCGATGGCCGATCGCGCCGACAGCCCCGATGTTTTCTGGGTGGAGCCCAAGCGCCGCGGCGTGCTGCCGCTCGGTACCTTCCATGTCTCCAAAAGCCTCGCCAAGACGCTGCGGTCCGATCGCTTTGTCTTCACGGCCGACAAGGATTTCGGTGGCGTCCTCGCCGCCTGCGCCGAACCCGTGGAAGGGCGCACCGAAACCTGGATCAACCCGCTGATCGCCGATGCCTATCGCCAGTTGCACGCCCAGGGCCACGCTCATTCAGTCGAGGCCTGGACGGCGGAGGGCGATCTCGCCGGCGGGCTCTATGGTGTACGCATCGGCGGGGCGTTCTTTGGCGAATCGATGTTCACCCGCGTCCGCGATGGCTCAAAGGCGGCGCTGGCGGCGCTGGTGGTGCGGCTGCGCGTCGGCGGTTTCACCCTGCTCGATACGCAATTCCTGACCGATCACCTCGCCAGCTTCGGCGCCATCGAAGTGACGGCGCGTGCCTATCGGGCTCAATTGGCGTCGGCCTTGCCCGTCTCCGCCGATTTCTTCGCACTGGAATCGCTCGCCGGCTTCGGCCCGGCGGCGGCGCTGCGGCCGGCCACCACCGTGTCCGGGCCGGTGTCCGGGAACCGCATCGCACAGCTTTTGACCCAGATGTCATAACGCGGGTGCTCCAGCGGGTGCAGCGACGGGCTTTCGGCAAACATCCAGCCCGCATAAATCCGCTTCCCGCCGCCGCTGCGCAACGGGCGCTCGTCGATCAGCAGAAACGCCCCCGTCAGGCGCTGCTCCCAGGGCGGCGTCACTTCGCAGGTGCGCACGATCACATGCAGCGTGCCGAAATCGAAACTGTCGCCGGGATGGCCCCTGAAGGCACGGGTTTCGCCGGAACGCTTGTCGATGGCGCCGATCACCACATCGCGCTGGGCATTGGGGGTGACGGTGGCGACGCGCGGCGGCGGCGCAGGCGCGGCGGGCTTGGCAGCTTCCGGCGCGGGCACAACCGGCACCTGCGCGCCCGCCGCCCCGGCGAGCAGCAACGCCAGCCCGGCCCCCCAGCGCTTCATCTCACTTCGCCGGCGCGGCAGCCGCCGGCTTGTCGCCCGAGCGATTCACAAAACTGCCGATCAACCCCATCAGATCGGTGGCGCCGGAGGTTTCGGTAATCTCCTCGCCCGGTTTCAGCATCACCGAATCACCCCCCGGCGTCAGCGCGATATAAGTGCCGCCCAGCAGCCCTTCGCTGGTGATCGCCGCGCTCGAATCGATCGGCAGCTTCAACCCCTTGTCAACGCGCAGTTCGACAACCGCCTGATAGCTGCCGGGATCAAGCGCCTGGCTCGCCACCCGGCCGACGCGGATGCCCGACACCCGCACATCGGTGCCCGGCGACACGCCGGCGACATTGGGAAAACGCGCCTTCAACACATAGCCTTCGCTGCGCCCGCCGGCCTGGGTGCGATCATAGGCAAAGGCCACAAACCCCGCCGCAACCAGCACGACGACAAGGCCGACCAGCGCCTCGATGATATTGTCCTTGAACAACGCGCGCATCAGTCCTCCGGCACCCAGGCGGTGTAATCGCCCGTCGCCCTGGCCCGCTTGCCACCGGCATCGAGGCTGCCGGGCGGCACATGCGCCAGCGCCGTGCCGGTAGGGTTCGGCGACCACGCCCGTTCCCACACGCGGGGCGCGAGCGGCGCCTCGCTCGGCGGCAGCGCCACGGTCTTGTGCATCCACAAATGCCATTCGGGCGGAATCTTCGTGGCTTCCGGCACACCATTATAGATCACCCAGCGGCGTTCCGTGTGGCCCGCACCCCGGCGGTAATAGACATTGCCCGCACCATCGCGCCCGACTTCCTGGCCAAACCGCCAGGTCATCAGCCGCGTGCCATAGCCCGGCCCACGCCACCAGGTGAAGATATTCAGGAGCAAACCCATGGTCCCCCTAGAGCGCGATGCGGGGCGAAGTGCAAGGGGGGAGCCTCAATAGCCGCTGATCAGCATGTCGAGTGCATTCATGATCGCGATATCCTCGGCGGCAAGCGAGGTGACGACAGGACCACATGCGCGCAGCGGTATCGCGGCCGCGAACTGGGTTGCCATCACATGGGGCCTGCCCTCGATGTCGAAAACCGGATTCAGGCGCCGGGCCGGTTGCGGCGCGTTTTCAGGCCGTTGCAACGGCACGACATAGCGGGTGTTCAGATCGCGGAGCAGATCGGACTGGCAATCGAGCAACAAATCGGCGCCGCCAACGCCGCGGTAGACATCGAAGCGTGCCATCAGAATTGGCGATGGCCGGCCAACGGCAGACCGTGCGCTTCGACGATGGCATTGGACGATGAGAGCGCGTCGCGATTCTCCTCAAGCCAGCGTGCGGCGCGGGTCTGCGCCAATTGGTCGGCAATCCCGCGCTCACAAGCCTGGGAGAGATTGATGCCGAGCGCACGCGCTTCATCGACAAGGGCGCGATCTAGCGACACATTGGT
Organism: Sphingomonadales bacterium; assembly: GCA_025360285.1. GTDB lineage: Bacteria > Pseudomonadota > Alphaproteobacteria > Sphingomonadales > Sphingomonadaceae > Sandarakinorhabdus. The sequence goes on along the minus strand of JANYCM010000025.1, from coordinate 642 downwards.
AGCTCGTCGCTGCGTTCGACCCGGAGAGGTCCGAATTAATGACGACATCATGGGGATTTCCTTGCGCATGAATTCTGCGCATTATAGGCACGGTCGCCACGGCGACAAGCCAGCAAAACCGGCCGCCCGGGGCAAACCTAAGCCCCTTACGTCGAAAGCATGAAGAACGGCGTAGTCCTCAGCGCTTCACTCTGTACCCCAATTTCAGCCCGATCCGCACTGCCACCCTGGCGTCAAGTTCGATTACGGCGCGGGTCAGCCGACCGGCATCGAGGACATCGCGCCAAAACGGGTTGGCTTTGGCAGCGGTGCTGAGCACGCGCTCTTCCGGCCCCGCAAATATCAGATGGGCTTATAGCGATCTCTTGTTCCAGCCCATGGCAAATCCTCTTGCCCTACTATTAAATATTTTCCGTTTCTATTCGTAAGATAGGCCCAATGATCGCGCTGCACCCACTGGCCATTGGTCGACTCCAATCAAATCCAAGTATAATTTACAATTATTTCACTATTTTATGCTATTGACTCTATCTGCGTCATCCAAGGGCATGTTGCCAGCACAAAGGATTTTATAATCCTCGCAGGTTTTGAAATCTTGCCCGGGGTAGAACTGACAACATCCGTGCATCGTTGAATTATTTT
>JANYCM010000391.1 GCA_025360285.1 Sphingomonadales bacterium | reverse complement strand
TTGCCGGCGGCAAGATCGGCTTCCATCGCGCGAAGCAACGTCGGCAGCTTCATTGCCGTCAGCACCTGCGCAAAGAACCGCTGTTTGGTGCTTTCGAACCGCGACAGCGCCGCGCCCTTGGCCTGGCCGTTGAGCGTGTCGCCGGTCATGCCGTCGACGATGCCGGTAGCCTCGAGCGCCCGGTCGAGGTTCTGGTGGATGATCTCCCAGGCATCGCAATAGGTATCGTAGATATGGATCTGCGGCCCGGTCAGCTTGTGCTCGAGGATGTCGTATTCGACGCCCTCGAACGACAGCGCGCGCGAGGTGTAGACGCCAAGCGCTTTCAGGTCGCGGGCGACAAGCTCGATCGCCGCCATTCCGCCTTCCCGCATCTGGTTCATGAAGATCTCGCGGGTCTCGAACGCTGTCGCTGGGCCCCAGAGACCGAGGCGGGTCGCATAGGCGAGATTGGCGATGTCGGTGGCGCCGGTGGCGGAAACAAAGAGGATACGGGCACGGGGCAGGAGATGCTGAAGGCGGACGCCGCAGATGCCCTGCTCCGATCCTTTCATGACGCCGCGCGTAGTTTCGCTCCCCGCAGCATTGGCCATGGCGTGCGCTTCATCGAAGACGATCATGCCTTCGAATGCGCTACTGGCAATATCTTTGATGCCGCTGACCCAGGCAATCAGCTGGTCGAGGCGGCTGCCCTTCTCGGGGCGCGACGACCGCAGCGTCGCATAGGTGGCAAAGACGATGCCGTCGGCCATCGTCACAGGAGCCCCCAATGCCCAGTCGGTCAGCGGCATGATGTCGAGGCCGACCCCGCCGAGCGCCGACCAGTCACGCCGGGCATCTTCGAGCAGCGCTGCCGACTTGGAAATCCAGATATGCCGCCGATTGCCGCGCACCCATTGGTCCATGATGACCGCTGCAACCTGCCGGCCTTTACCGGCGCCGGTCCCGTCGCCGAGAAAATAGCCGGTGCGAAACGCACTGCCGGCGTCGTCCTCGGACAGCGTCGTGCCATCGATGGTGGCGGTGAACCGACCCGGCAGATCGCGCAGGAACGCCTGGCCGGCATAGGTCAGCGTCTCGAGCTGGGCTTCTGAAAGGGCTTTGGCGGCGATTTTCGGCAGCTGCGGTCGGTAGGTTGGTGGTGGCGGCAGGATCGACGCCATTGCCATCGATTCCACCAGCGGCGTTGGATGGGCAAGGGCATCGGCGAAGTCGATGCGGGCGACGCGGTACGGAACATAGATGCCGACCGGATCGGCGGCGGGACGGGGTTCGCTAAGCGCCGTATAGGGAATATCGCGCGACTCGGAGCCAGTCAGGTCGAGCATCGGCGGCCGCGGCGCGATTGCGCGGGGAGCCGATGAGCGGTTCATCAGGCCGACGCCGATCGGCCGCGTGGCTGGAGGGCATGGAGCCTCGAGTGCCGGCGCGGGAGCAATGATCAGGCGTGGCGGCAGGCTCTCGATCTGTCGGAGCACGTTTTGCAGACCATCGGCCTCCGCCAACATTGCTGGCCCGGCCCGGCCTTTGTCGTAGATGACAAGCCGGACATCGATGCCGGTGCCGTGTTTGGCATAGACCCCGTCCCTGCAGAGGATGTCGGCGGTCGGCGGCACCAGCCTCGCGACGGCGGCATAGCCCGACGCGCCGCTGCCGTTCGGTGAGAACCAGGACGGCATCACTGCAACCAGACGCCCGCCCTCGGCAAGCGCAAGCAGGGCTGACCGCAGGTGTCGGGCGCCAGCGAAAGCATCGTCGCCGATACCGGCGGATTTGGAATAGGGCGGGTTCATGAGAACGACGGTCGGTCGCACGGTGAGGTGATCGGCAATTGCCGCCGCGTCGACGCTGGTGACCGCGGTCCCCGGGAACAACCGGCTGAGCAGACCGGCCCTCAAGGGGTCGAGTTCGTTGAGGTGAAGCCGACAGCTGGCACTGACGGCAGATACAGCGATCATGCCCGTCCCGGCCGATGGTTCGAGGACGGTGTCGAAACGCGTCATTCGGGCAGCGAGCCCTGCAAGGTACGCAAGCGGCATCGGCGTCGAGAACTGCTGCAGCGCCACCTGGCCCTCGCTGCGATAGGTCTGAGTGGGCAGCGCCTCTGCAAGCGCGATCAGGCGGTTGAGGACGCCGGATGGCGCGGTTTCGTCGGTCAGTGCGGCGTGATTGAGCTGGCTGATGACCTGTGCTGCCTCCAAGGCGTCATAGGCATCTCGCATCGTCCAGGCGCCGCTTGCATCAGTGGCGCCGAACGCCTTGGCCATTTCGGCGGATAACGAACGGCGGCTGATTTCGGTCCAAGCTCCGATCTGGACGGCTATGGCGCGCGCGACATCCAAGAGCAGCTCGTCTTTGGATGCTGGTATGAACAGCGGCAGCAGATTGTCGGTCATGGCAGGATCTCCGGGCTGGTGCCGCTGACTGTCATCGCCAGGGTCAACCGCACCGCGCTGCCTTTCCTCCGCTGGAATTTGCTATTGGGCCGTCAGGGCCTTGGCCTGGTACGTCGCACGGGTCTCACAAGGGCGAGGGTGCTCGCAGCGTGTCGGGTGCACTGCGGACCAAATTAAACAGGCCGTCGCGTCCCGGCGCTATATGGGCGCTATGCTGGACAAAATCGTCGGACCAGAATTTTTTCGCCGCCAAATAGTCGCGCTTGTTGAACAGTGTAACCAACGCTGCAAGCACAAGAGCCTTGTTCTGAGCAGCGATGTCCGTGATTGCAGGTCCCTGTTCAGTAGACCCTGTGCTCATGATAGCGTCGAGCACGACAACGCTCTAAGGATTATCGATCGCGACAAGCCATGTTGCGTCGCCCTGACGATGCAGCATGTCGGCGGTTCGCCCGGTAATCGACGTTGTTCTATCGCCCGGCGGCGTTCTGATTGGCAAGTCAATCTTGGCAATGATGAAGGCTACGAGAGCCTCGGAGCGTCTGGCAGACCTGCCCGGCTCGGGAACGAACCTTACGGTCGGCTCGTGGCAGGCCAATGCTAAAGTAACGTCGCGGTCGCGGCGCTTGGCAACGAGCGCTTCCATCAATTCTGTCGGCGGGGAAATGGTCTTGGCAATTATCCTGTCGCAGGCTTGGATGAGAACCCTGCCGGTCTGGCGCGGTTTTATGCGTCTAGAAACATTGTGGCATGAGCAACGAAAATGCCCGGGTATTGAAACAGCGAGCCGTGATTGGCGTCGGGGTAGAGGATCAGCGTGGCGTTCGGCAGATTCTGCTGCAGAATGGAGGAGTTGATGGTATAGATGATGACATCGTTCTGGCCATTGACCACCAGCGTCGGCTGGATGATGTCCTTGAGATAGGCATAGCCATCGGGCTGGGGCGCACCATAGATGCCGAGCGCCGCGACCTGTGCCGGTGCGACGTTCTCGTCGACCGGGGGATCGCGATCGGCGATGCGCCGATGCGTCCGTTCAAGAAAGGCGCGGCCGGCGGTCTGGCTGGCGGCGCTCGGCGTGAAATGGACACGCAGCCAGAGATCGTCGGGATTGTCGTAGCTGGCTCCGAAAATTGCCTGTGCTTCCGGTGTCAGCGACGCCATGCCCTCGCCGCCGCGCGGGCCGGTGCCGACCAGGATGAGCTTGCGAACCAGTTTCGGATGGGCGAGCGCCAGTTCCTGCGCGATGGTGCCGCCCATTGAGAACCCCAGAATATCGACCTGCGTCAGCCCCAACGCGGCGATGAAAGCCGCCGCATGGTCGGCCATCGCCCCGATAGTCGCCGGCACTTCGCCGCTGCTGGACGAAATTCCGGCGTTGTCGAACAGGATGACCTCCCGACCCTCGGCGAGGCCGTCGGTGACCTGGGGGTCCCAATGATCCATGGTGCCGGTGAAATGCATCAGAAAGACCAGCGGCACGCCGCCGGTGCTGCCGAAGCGGCGATAGGCGAAACGGATGCCGGCGGCTTCGACGAAGCGCGTCGGGGCGTCCGCATGGGTATCGGTCGTCATTGGAAAATGCCTTTCTCGGACGTTCACCGCCACATCGACAGCGCGCTCGTCATGAAAATTCGGTGATCTCGACGCGGTCGGGATAGAAGGCGAGATGGCCATTGATTGCCGCGACGGCGGGATATGGCGCCTCATAGGTCCAGACCGCGTTGATTGCGCCATCGCCGCCACCCGCCAGGCTATAGTAGGAACAATCGCCCTTGAACGGGCAATGGGTCTCGTGCGCTGTCCGCACCAACTGCGTCATGTCGACATCGGTGCGGGGAATATAATGGACGGCCGGGTATTTCGCTTCGCGCAGGGTCAGCGCGTTGCGAGTATCGGCAATCATTCTGTCGCCCAGCATCACCACGACGCGGTTCGGATTGGTTTCGATGGTGATGGGGTGGTCGGGTCCGGGCAGTTTGACGAGGCGATCAGCCATGGTGTGGCTCCTTTGAAGTTCGCGGCGGGGCACAGAGCAGAATCTATGCCGCCAGGCTCGGCCGGGCAGCGACCAGCGCATACCAGCGCGCTGACGCGGCATGGCTGGCGGGGATCGGCATTTCCAACGCCCGCGTAGCGAAATCGATCGTCACGATTGCGGTGATATCGGCGACGCTGAACCGGTTGCCGGCGACGAACGGTGCCTCCGCGAGCCGTGTTTCAAGATCGTCATAGAAATCCGCGATGCGTTGCCGGCCACGTGTGACCAGTGCCGGGATTTGCGCGTAATCATGGGTGCCGGCGATGGCACGGCCCGCCAGCCCGGCGGCATTGTTGCGGACGGTCTCCATGACCGCGGCAAAGCCTTCCAGCTCCATGCGGCGGTCCCACATCGTCACCAGCGCCTCGTCCTTCGGCGAGGTGCCGAGCAGCGGCGTCGCGGGGTAGGCCGCCTCGAGATAGCGCTGGATCGCCGGTACCTCGCCGATGGCGGTCCCGTCTTCCAGGACCAGGGTCGGCACCACGCGGCGCGGGTTGATCCGGGCATAGGCTTCCGAAAACTGCTCCTTCGCCGCCAGATCGACCGGGACGCGCATGACGCTGATGCCTTTTTCGGCGAGGAAAATGCGCGCCCGGCGGGAATTGGGCGACGCGCTTGATTCATAGAGCTTCAGTTGATCGGAAGGCATTTCGAGACTTTCAGATGAGACAAACCAGGGATGTACAGGGCTGGCAGCGAAGGCCGGGCGGCTCGCCCGGCCTTCGTAGGTTCAGCCCGCCGACTTGCCGCCATCGACAGTCAGGATGTGGCCAGTGACAAAGCTGGCGGCGTCCGACGCGATGTACAGGATGGCGGCGGCGATCTCATCGGGTCGGCCGATGCGTTTCTGGGCGTTGAGCGTGGCGAGATAGGCCTTGCCGTCTTCGCCGCCGGTAAAGCGATCGAGCATGGCGGTCTGGATCGGGCCGGGCGCGACCGCGTTGACCCGCACGCCATAGCCGCCGGCCTCGAGCGCGACCGATTTGGTCAGCCCTTCGATGGCATGCTTGCTGGCCGAATAGATCGAGGCACCGGCGCCGCCTTCGTGCCCGAAGGTCGACGAAATGTTGACGATGCTGCCGCTGCCCTGGGCCTGCATGACGCGCAGTTCGTGCTTCATGCTTAGGATGGTGCCAAGGACATTGGTGTCAAAGGTCGCGGCATAGCTTTCGGCGGTCTGTTCGGTTGCGGGACCGGGCTTGCCCTCGGTGCCGGCGGTGTTGACGGCGATGTCGAGGCGCCCGAAGCGCTTGACGGCCGCATCGACAAGGGCGCGGACATCATCCTCGTAGCGGACGTCGGCGCGGACGAATTCGGCTTCGGCACCGGCGGCGCGCAGTTCGGCGACGAGAGCAGCGCCGGCATCGTCGTGGCGACCCGAAGCGACGATCCTGGCGCCGGCGCCGGCATAGGCCAGCGCGGTGGCCCGGGCGATGCCGGTCAGCGCGCCGGTGATGAG
>JANYCM010000371.1 GCA_025360285.1 Sphingomonadales bacterium | reverse complement strand
AAGAGCAGGAAGCAAGGGGCTTGGGCAAAGCCCTAGCTGACGTCAGACGGGTTCGCCGGGGGAAGGCCCCGGCGCCCCGCTGGCCGCGCTTGCGCGAGTCTGTGCGCTGCTGCGCTCCGCTCAGCCGCGCTTCGCGGCGATCCAGTCATCCACCTTCTTCTCCAGCACCGCCATCGGCAACGCCCCCGACATCAGCACCTGGGCATGAAACGCGCGCACATCGAACTTCGGCCCCAGCGCCGCCTCGGCTTTTGTCCGCAGGCGGCGGATGGTCAACTGGCCGACCTTGTAGGCCAAGGCCTGCGACGGGATGGCGATATAACGCTCCACTTCGGCGGTGGCGTCGGTCTTTCCCATCGCCGAATTGTCGAGCATGTATTTGATCGCCTGGTCGCGGCCCCAACCCTTGTCATGAATGCCGGTATCGACAACCAGCCGCATGGCGCGCAGGATTTCATCGTTCAGCCGGCCATAATATTGGTAGGGATCGGTGAACATGCCCAATTCCTTGCCCAGGCTTTCGGCATAGAGCGCCCAGCCTTCGACATAGGCGGTGTTGCCGCCAAAGCGCTGGAATGGCGGCAGATTCGTGTTTTCTTGGGCCAGGCTGATCTGGAAATGATGGCCGGGCACGCCTTCGTGGAGGAAAAGCGTCTCATAGCCCCACATCGGCCGCGAGGGCAGGTCGTAACTGTTGTAGAAGAACACGCCCTTGCGGCTGCCGTCGGGGGTGCCGCCCATATATTCGCCGCCGGCGGCGCCCTTTTCCTTGTAGGGCGGCTCGGGCCGGATTTCGATGCCGGTCTTGGGCAGGGTGCTGAAATCGCGCCCGATATTGGCCTCGACACGCTTGTCGATAGCGAAGAAAGCGTCGCGCATCGCCTCGGCGCTGGCCGGCGTGAAACGCGGGTCGCTGCGCATGAAGACGAAGAAATCGGCCAGACTGCCCTTGAAGCCGACCTCGGCCTTGACCTTTTCCATCTCGCCATGGATGCGATCGACTTCGGAAAGCCCAAGCTTGTGAATGGCTTGCGGCGTCATGTCGGTCGTTGTCGTCTGTTCTACCAGGTAGCGATACAGCGCGGGGCCGCCGGGCATCTGGCCCAGGCCGACACTGTCGCGGGCCTTGGGCAGATAGTCATTCTTGATGAAATCGCGCAGTTTTACCTGCGCCGGGTTGAGCCGGTCCTTGATGAAGGTGGCATAGGCGGCGGTCAGCCGGGCACGGTCGGCGGGGCTGACGGCATCGGGGAATTTGGTCACTGGCTTGTAGAAAACACTGGCTTCGACGGTTGGCGGCACCAGCGCATCCAATTGGCCGACGACGTTGGCCATCACCAGTTTCGGATTGGTTATGCCGGATTTGAGGCCATCCTGCATCCGGGCGATGGCGCGGTCGATATAGGTGACATAGCCATCCAACCGCTTGAGATTATTGTCATAATCCGCCACCGTCTTGAACGGCGCGGCGCCTTCGCCTGATGCCAGATCGGGTACAAAGGTCTGGAAACCGCTGAAATGGTCGATCGGCCGGTCGATGCTGGCCTTGAGCAGAGCGGGGGCAAAGCCCTTCAGGCCCATTTCGGTCTGATATTTGAAGACGTCATAGGAAATCTTGTCTTCGGCATTCAGCGCGCGGCGGTCGATTTTGGCCAGCGCTGCCAGATCGGCCTCAGCGGCGGCTTTCTCCCCGGCGAGATAGGCATCGCTGATATAATCGCCAAACTGGTCGGCATAGCGCGGGTCACCACGGAACAGCGCCTGGATCGGGTTGCGCTTCATGCCGGCTTCGTCACTGGCGTTGAACAGGGCGCGAAGCCGGGCAGCGGGGGTATTTTCCGGGGCTTTTTGGGGGGCGGCAGCGGGCACAGCTGCGGGGGAATTCTGGGCGAAACCGGGGGCGCTGGCGGTGATGGCGAGCACGGCGGCGGTGACCAGCAGTGATTTGTGCATCTAAAACTCTCCCAAACTGTATCGCAACTATAATACACGCCTAGCCAGCAGCGGCTGCGGCGTCAATTGATGACTTTGCCCCGCGCCATAACCCAGCGGACTTTCGCGAGCTGCCCGGCATCGGCCAGCGGGTCGCCATCGACGGCGATGATGTCGGCGGCCTTGCCGGGCACCAGTGTGCCGGTTTCATCGGCGACGCCCAAAAGCTCGGCAGCGCCGCTCGTCGCCGACACCAGCACGGCGCGCGGCGTCATGCCGCCATAGCGGACCATTTCGGCGCCTTCCTCACCATTGCGGCCATGGGCGTAGACGGCGCTGTCGGTGCCATAGGCGATGCGCACCCCGGCCTTGACAGCGGCGGCCAGCGCCTTGCCGCGGATGGCCAGCGTTTCGCGGACCTTTCTCTCCACCGTCGGCGTATAAATGCCCTTGCCCAGCCGTTCCTCGATACCGACCAGCGCCATCAGGGTCGGCACATACCAGCTGTGGTTGGCGACCATCGCCTTGACCGCCGCGTCATCGGCAAAGGTGCCATGTTCGATCGAATCGATGCCGGCGCGGGCGGCCGCCTCGATACCGCGGGCGCCGTGCGCATGGGCGGCGACCTTCAGGCCCAGGCTGTGCGCCGTCACCGCGATCGATTGCATTTCGGCATCGCTGAAATGCTGGCCAAGGCCCCGGCCCTGCTGGCTGAGCACGCCACCGGTCGCGGTGATCTTGATGACATCGGCGCCCAGTTGCGAGGCTTCGCGCACCTTGGCGGCGCATTGGTCGGCGCCGGTGCAGATGCTGGTCGGCCGCAGCACGGCGTTGACTTCGGGCCGGAAGCCCGAGACATCGCCATGGCCGCCGATGATCGACAGCGCCTGGCCGGCGGCGATGACGCGCGGGCCGGGGAACAAGCCTTCGTTGATGGCATCGCGCACCGCAAAGCCCGACAGGCGTTCCGACCCCAGGTCACGCACCGTGGTGAAGCCGGCGCGCACGGTGGTGCCGGCGTTGGCGAGGCCGACGGCGACGGCATGTTCATCGGTGGCCATCGCTTCCTGGCCGAATTTGGCGTCAGGCGTGCCGGTCAGATGGACATGCGCGTCGATGAGCCCGGGCAACAGTGTGCGGGCGGATTGATCGATAATGGTGGCGCCGGCCGGGATCGGCGCGCCGGCGTCATTTATCGCGGTGATCCGGCCATCGGTGACGATGATCGTCGACGCTCCGCGCGCCGGCAGCGCGGCATCGGTGATGACATGGCCGGCCTTGATGGCGAACGTCGTCGCCCCGGCGGGCGCCGCGAGCAACAGGGCGATCAGGATCGGCAGGCGCATGGTTTCCCCCCAGGAACATTGTTTGCTGGCCAGCATAGGCGGGGCGGGGCAGGCTGGCAAAGCCATGACACGCCGCGCTTGCATCGTCGCCGGCTTGCCGCCAACACTGGTGCAACCCTGGGGAGGGACTGAATTTGACCGTCAAACGCCGCACGCTGCTGGCCTTCGCCGCGCCCTGCCTGCCGATCGCCGCCAATGGCTTGCCGGTGGTCGTCTATCTGCCGCCCTATTATGCCAATGGGCTGGGGCTTGACCTGGCGCTGGTCGGCTTTTTGTTCTTCATCGTCCGCATCATCGATGTGCCGCTCGATCCGATCATCGGCCATCTGATCGATCGCACCACGACGCGCTTCGGGCGGTTCCGGCCCTGGTTGCTGGGCGGGGCGCTGGTGATGGCGGCGGGGGTCTATGCCGTGTTCATGGCGCGGCCGGGAATTGCAGCACCCTGGGCGCTGGCCGGGCTGGTGCTGATGTATGTCGGTTATTCGGCGGCTCTGGTGGCGCATACCAGTTGGGGGGCGGTGCTGTCAGCGGATTATCACGAACGCTCGCGCATCTTTGGCTGGTGGCAGGCGAGCAATCTGCTGGGCCTGTTCCTCATCCTGGCGGTGCCACCGCTGGCGCAATATCTGGCGGGCAGCCGCGATCCGGCGATTGGCATTCATGCCATGGGCTGGGTCATCCTCATCGCGCTGCCGCTCAGCACCGGCCTCATGCTGGCGGCGGTGCCGGAACGGCTGCGGCTGGGCGGGGCGCATCACCGGCTGTCGGACATCATCGCCGTGATGCGGTTGCCGCTGCTGCGCCGGCTGATGCTCGCCGAGCTGCTCACCTGTCTGGCGCCGGGGCTGACCGGGGCGTTGTTCCTGTTCTTCTTTGAAGCGGCGCGGGGTTACGCCCCGGCGCAGGCGAGCACGCTGCTGCTGTTCTATTTCGCCGCCGGCCTGCTGGCGGCGCCGTTCTGGGCGTTTGTCGCACGGCGCGGGTCCAAACATCGCGCGCTGTTCTGGTCACTGATCGCCTATTGCATCACCCAGACCGGCACCTTGCTGATTCCGGGACATAATTTCATCGTGGCGGCCGTCGGCATGGCGATTGCCGGGGTGCCGGCGGTGGCACCGGCGTTCCTGCTGCGCGCCATGCTCGCCGATCTGTCGGATGCCGAAACATTGCGCAGCGGCACCGAAAAGACCGGGCAGTTCTTTGCCGCGCTCGTGGTGCTGCAAAAGCTGGGGTACGCGATTCCGGTGGGGATCAGCTATACGGTGCTCGGTTGGATCGGCTTTGTGCCCGAACGCGGCGCCGGCAATGCCGCGACGGCGATCACCGGGCTGGAAATATTGTTCGTGGTGCCGCCGGTGCTGCTGGCGCTGGCGGCGGCGCTGGTGGTGCGGCGCTGGCCGATCGATGCGGCGGCGCAGGCGAATATTGCCAGCAATCTGGGTGCGGCGGGGGCATGACGTTGCGGGTAGGCATTATCGGCGCGGCGCGAGTTGCGACCTATGCGATGATTGCACCGGCGCGGGCGCATCCGGGTGTCGAGGTGGTGGCGGTGGCGGCGCGCGACCCCGACCGGGCGCGGGCCTATGCGGCCGAGCATGGCATCGCGCGCGTCCATGATGATTACGCAGCGCTGGTCGCCGATCCGGCCGTCGATCTGATCTATGTGGCGACGCCGCCGAAGTTCCATCTCGAACAGGCGCGGCTGGCCATCGCTGCCGGCAAGGCGCTGCTCGTCGAAAAGCCGTTCACCATGACTGCCGGGGAAGCGGCGTTGCTGCTGGATGAGGCCGCGGCCGCCGGGGTGCCGGTGTTCGAAGCGATGCATTCGCGCCATCATGCGATCTGGGCACTGATCGCCGGCCTGCTGCCGCGTATTGGCCGCATCCGGCATGTAACGGCGGTGTTCGATGCCAGGGTCAGCACCGCCGAGGCGGAGTTTCGCTGGCAGGCCGGGCTGGGCGGCGGGGCGCTTATGGACCTGGGCGTTTATCCGCTGGCCTGGGTGCGGGCGATCGCCGGTGAGCCGCTGGCGGTGACGGCGGCGCAGTTTCGCCAGGAACGCGGCGCCGATGCGGCGTTTTCGGCGGACCTGATGCTGGCCGGCGGGGTGACGGCGCATGTCGCGTCCGACATGGCGGGGCCGGTCAAGGCACAGATGGTGGTGACCGGCAGCCTCGGCACATTGCGCATCGACAATCCGCTGGCGCCGCAGCGCGGGCATGAACTGGTGCTGACAACTTCGGCGGGTACTGAAAGTTTCAGCGCGCCGGGGTCGCAAGGTTATCCGGGCAGTTATGACGCGCAACTGGCGGCGGTGGCCGCGACCTTGCTGGACGGCGCGGCGTTCCCGTTGGCGGCGGACGATCCGCTGTGGTCGATGCGGGCCATCGATGCAGTGCGGGCGGCGGCTATTCGGGAACCTGCCAGCCCCTGGGCGGTTATTGCCTGACCAAGGCATTACAGGACCAACCCCATGAACAGCATCAGGATCGCCCTGCTTTCGATCGCCGCCAGCGGTGCGCTGTCGGCGTGCACCACCGACCAATATGGCAATCAGCACGCCTCACGCGGGTTGAAGGGCGCCGGCATCGGCGCGGTGGCGGGCGCCGGGATCAGCGCCATCACCGGCGGCGATGTGCTCGCCGGGGCAGCGGTCGGCGCGGCGGCCGGGGCGGTGATCGGTATCGTTACCGATGACCATAACCGGTATGAAGACCGCAATGGCTATCGCACCTATTATGAACCCGATGGCCGCCCCTATCGTTATGATGATCGCCGCCGGCGCCATTACATGCCGCGATAGTTTTCCGTTGAAACGACGCGCCCCGTCATTCCGGCCTTTGCTGGGATGGCGGGGCGTGGTGCTTGCTAGCGACGGCGATTGACGTCGCCGCTATAGCTGACCATGACAGTCCCGGCGGCAACGACCGCGCGGGAGAGATGCCATGAAGCTGTATGATTCGATCGGCCCCAACCCCAGGGTGGTGCGCATCGCCGCCGCCGAAAAGGGCCTGGTGCTGGACAAGGTTACCGTTGATCTGATGGGCGGAGAGAACCGCCGCGGCGATTATTTCGCCAAGGTGCCGACCGGTGGCCTGCCGGCGCTGGAACTGGATGACGGCACCATCATCACCGAAATCACCACGATCGTCGAATATCTGGACGAAATCGCCCCGGCGCTGCCGATGATCGGCGCGACACCCGAAGAACGCGCCATCACCCGCATGTGGGTGCGCCGCATCGACCTGATGATCGTTGAACCGATGACGACGTCGTTCCGCGCCGTCGAAGGCCGGCAATTGTTCGCCAGCCGCATGACGCTGCTGAGTGTCGAAGCCGCCACCGAACTGAAGGCCATTGCCCAGGAAAAATTGCGCTGGCTTGAGGCACAATTGCAGGGCCGGACATGGGTATGCGGCGATCGCTTCAGCCTGGCCGATATCCTGCTGCTCGCCTTTGTCGAATTCGGCACCCAGGTTGGCCAGCCCTTGCCTGCCGATACGCCGTGGCTGGCCGCGTGGCATGCCCGCGCCGCCGCACGACCCAGCGCCGCCGCCTGACCTGTCGGTGGGGGGGCAGAATTTGGCGGGTCAGAACTTCGGGGGGCAGGGGGCCAATGTGCGGCGCCGGCCACGGCTGTTGTTCGTGCGCAGCTTTCTCGCCAATCCGCGCGGTATCGGATCGGCGATCCCCAGTTCGCGCCATCTCACCCGGCGTCTGCTCGCCGGTACCGATTGGGCGGCGGTGCGCACTGCCGTTGAATATGGGCCCGGCACAGGCGTGGTGACACGCGCCCTGCTGGCGCGGATGGTGCCCGAGGCGCGGTTATATGCCTTTGAGATAAGTGGCGATTTTGTCGATTATCTGCGCGCCGACATTGATGATCCGCGGCTGGTGCTGGTTCATGCCTCGGCCGAAACCGTGCGCGATGTGCTGGCCGCGGCCGACGTGAAAGCCGATGTGGCGATTTCCAGCCTGCCGTTTTCGATCATGCCGATGGCGGTGCGCACGGCGATAGTTGCCGCCACCGCCGCTGTGCTGGC
>JANYCM010000365.1 GCA_025360285.1 Sphingomonadales bacterium | reverse complement strand
GGTGATGTAACTATCAAGCGCAACCTCAAGCGCATCCACAGCGCGGGCCAGCGCGTCGGCCTCATCGGCGCCAAAGGTGATTGCCTCTGGCACGTCGGGGAACGTGACCATCACGGTATCGTTGTCGCCGGGCGTCAGTTCTACAAGATATCGCATAGCATCCTATCGATATCCTCTTGCCGTTCGTGCGAAAAGGTTATGCGTCGATGCACTCAGGTGGCCTGAGAGCCTACGGCACGGCCGGGCCACAGGCGCCAGCACCGATCGACCTAAATGCGCGTAATGCAAACCCCGCCTTTTTACGCGGTGATTTCTAGGTGAATCGTGCGTGGGTTCACCCGGTGTTTCACGGTATGTTCCAGGAGGCCGCGATAGCCGCAACCATCTGTAATCTCGATAAAACCTGTATCAATGGTGTGCGGCGGCACGGCCGTTTCATGGATTGAAAATCCCCGTGTCGGTGGTTCAAATCCGCCCCCGGGCACCATTCTAACGCGTTAGTATTGCGCCACTTGCTTATTTTTCGAACATGCTGGACGGCTGGGCCACTTCGCTCTGTGTGCGAATCTGCGCCGAAGCGGCACCTCGGCTCAAACATGAGCTAGAAGTCTTGATCATATACGAAAATTATCGGGGCGGCGACATCCTCTTCGGCACCAACCGGGACGCCTCTCGAACAATGGTATCGAGGCCATCGAGGCTCCCCATCCCCATCTGGAGGATAGCACCTCCCGGCTCAACACTCTTGCGTAGCGTCGACCAGCGCTTAAGGCTGCGCAGGCCTGGGGAGACGCGCAACGATGCACAAGGGTTGGTGGCTATTTTTGCTCGGGCTTGCGATGCTGGTCGGCGGGTCGTGGCAGGCTGACCGCATCCAGACGGCGGGCGGGATCGTCATTCACGACGTCCGCTTCCTTTCGCCGGCTGGCACAAAAATGAGCGCGCTTCTTTATGTCCCGCGTGGCGCCACCGCTGTGACACCCGCGCCGGGCATCCTTGCCGTTCATGGTTATATCAACAGCCGTGAGACCCAGGACGGGTTTGCCATCGAATTCGCCCGGCGGGGTTATGTGGTGCTTGCGCTCGACCAGACCGGCCATGGCTATTCGAACGGGGCAGCATTTTCCGAAGGTTTCGGCGGCCCAGCGGGGCTGGCGTATCTCCGCAGCCTCTCGGCGGTTGACAAGGATAATATCGGTCTCGAGGGGCACAGCATGGGTGGCTGGGCAGTGCTTGCCGCCGCAACGGCAATGCCCAACGCCTACCGCGCGCTGGTGCTGGAGGGCTCGTCCACCGGCAAACCATTCGCCGCTGATGGCACCCCAGAATGGCCGCGCAACCTGGCGCTGGTGTTCAGCCGGTTCGATGAATTTTCCAAGATCATGTGGGGTGTCGACAGGGCGCAGGATGTCGCGAGCAGCCCCAAGCTCCAGGCCATGTTCGGCACTGCGGCGATCGTGCCGGGAACCATTTATGGCAGCATCGCAGATGGCACCGCGCGAAGGCTGTCGCAGCCTGTCACCACGCACCCCGGCGATCACATCAGCCATGCAGCGATCGGCGATGCGCTTGACTGGTTTGGCAAGACGCTGAAGGGCGGCACGCCGTTGCATGCGGACGACCAAATCTGGCTCGGCAAAGAAGTGGCGACTGGTATGGCATTGGTCGGGTTCCTCGCCATTCTCGTTGGCAGTTTCGATTTGTTGTTGGCGCTGCCGATTTTCGCACCGCTGCGCCGCGCGCAGACGCCCGGTTGGTCGGGCCGGGATCCTCGATGGTGGAGTCAGCTCGCGATGACGGCGCTCCTGCCTGCCATCAGTTTCTTTCCCGCCTTCATTCTGGTGACCCTGGCGCTGCCGCCCTCTTCATTGTTGCCGCAAACTGTGACGACCCAAGTGATGGTTTGGTCGCTATTCAACGCCGGACTGACCCTCATGCCATGGCGCTTTGGGCTGCCGATGCCATCACGCGCAACGCCGTACTGGCTCCTTTCATCGTTGCTGGCGCTGGCGACAGCCGCGATCGGCTACGCGGCTGTTGTGGCTATGGCGGCGTGGTTTACGGTCGATATCCGCTTCTGGGTCGTTGCGCTGAAACCGCTAAGCCAAAACCAGTTCCGCATAGCGCTTGTCTATCTGGTACCGATCACCTTTGCGCAGATCGCCATGCTGGGTGCACTTGGCCGGCTATCGGCAGCAAATGACAGCTGGATCATGCGCTATGGCGCCGCCACGCTTGCGCTCGCCGGCGGCTTCATACTGCTGCTCATCATCAATTATGGCTTGTTTTTCCTGACCGGCCAATTGCCAACGGCGTTCGACCCTTTGACGACCGTTATCGCAATCCAGTTCGTGCCGCTGCTCGCCATCATAGCCGCCATCGGTACCTTCACATGGCACCGCACTGGCAGCGCCGTCCCTGGTGGCCTGCTTTGCGGCCTTTTTGTCACCTGGTATGTTGTGGCCGGTACAGCCACGCAAATTTCATGACTGGTTGCAGCCATCACAGAAC
>JANYCM010000362.1 GCA_025360285.1 Sphingomonadales bacterium | reverse complement strand
GCAGGCCAATCGCGCCGGCTGTGTCAGCCGTCAGATGCTCATCGGGTTCCATCCGCGGGTGCGTCCTCCCCGGCGGTTTCATCTTCGAACCAGTGCGCGCGCGCTGCCATGATGATGCGGTTGCCATCATCTTCGGAAATGCCAAAATCGCGCAGCACGCCGATGTTCTTCGACACAAGTTCATCGGTGGCGAGATCGCCCAGATCATCGAGCGTCTTGATGCCCTTCTTGCCGAGTGCGACGAGCATGGCCTCGCTCAACCCCTCGATGGCGGCAAGATCATCGGAGACGCCCAGCGCCTGGCGTTCGGCGCGGGCCGTGGCTTCGCGGCGATCGAGCGCTTCGACGGCGCGGTTCTGCAATTCGCCGGCGAGATCGTCATCAAAACCTTCGATGCTGGCGAGCTCGCTGATTTCCACATAGGCGACTTCTTCGAGTTCGGAGAAGCCTTCGGCGACCAGCAACTGCGCCAGCGTTTCATCGACATCGAGTTCCGATTCGAACATCGCCGATTTTTCGGTGAATTCCTTCTGGCGGCGCTCCGATTCATCGGCTTCGGTCATGATGTCGATCTGGCGGCCGGTCAGTTGCGACGCGAGGCGGACATTCTGGCCGCGGCGGCCGATGGCGAGCGACAGCTGGTCATCGGGGACAACCACATCGATGCGATTATCCTCTTCATCCATCACCACCTTGCTGACTTCGGCGGGTTGCAGGGCGTTGACCACAAAGGTGGCGACATCGGGCGACCAGGGGATGATGTCGATCTTTTCGCCCTGGAGTTCCTGGACGACGGCCTGGACGCGCGACCCCTTCATGCCGACGCAGGCGCCGACGGGATCGATGCTTGAATCGCGGCTGATGACGCCGATCTTGGCGCGGCTGCCGGGGTCCCGCGCCACCGCCTTGATCTCGATGATGCCGTCATAGATTTCCGGCACTTCCTGGGCGAACAGCTTTTTCATGAAGTCGCCGGCGGAGCGCGACAGGAAAATCTGCGGCCCGCGGGCTTCACGGCGCACGCTGCTGATCAGGGCGCGGACACGGTCACCGGGTTTCAGGACTTCGCGCGGGATCTGCTGGTCGCGGCGGATGACACCTTCGGCCTTGCCGAGATCGACCACGACATGGCCGAATTCGGCGCGCTTGACGAGACCGGTGATGATCTCCCCGGCGCGGTCTTTGAATTCATCATATTGGCGGTCACGCTCGGCATCGCGGACCTTCTGGACGATGACCTGCTTGGCGGCCTGCGCCGCGATCCGCCCGAATTCAACCGGCGGCAGCGGATCGACGATGAAATCGCCCAGCGCGGCATTCTTGTCCTTCTTCAGCGCGCCCTTCAGATCGATCTGCTTGAAGAAATCTTCGGGTTCTTCGACAACTTCCAGAACACGCCAAAGCCGGGTTTCACCGCCCTTGGGGTCGATCTTGGCGCGGATATCGTTTTCGGCACCATAGCGGGCGCGGGCGGCGCGCTGGATGGCATCCTCCATCGCTTCGATGACGATGGTGCGGTCGATCGATTTTTCGCGCGCCACCGCATCGGCGATGGCGATCAGTTCGGCACGGTTGGCGGTAACGGCAGTGGCCATGGTCAGTCCTCGGCAGCTTCGTTGTCGTTTACGGGTTCAGGGATATCATCCCCGGTTTCGATCAGTTCATCGGCGTCGCTGGCATCGAGCGGCCGCGTCGCCTTGATGAGTTTTGGCGTCAGCACCAGCTTGGCCGAGGCAATGGCGGCAAGCGGCAGCGCGATCGCGCCGATACTCTTGATGTCCAGCGTCACCGTCTCGCCGGCGATGGCGGCGATGACGCCGTGCGCGCGCACCCGGCCATCGACCGCCGGATCAAGCTTCAGCCGCACTTCATGGCCGGCCCATTTTTCCCAATCGGACGGCCGGGTCAGCGGCCGGTCGATACCGGGCGACGAGACTTCCAGGGCATATTCCGAATCAATGGGATCGGCTTCATCGAGCGGCAGATCGAGCGCCCGGCTGATCGCGGCACATTCGGCCAGGGTCAATTGCCCGGTCGCCGGATCTTCGGCCATGATCTGGAGGGTCATGTCACCCGGCTTTCCGGACAACTGGATGCGCACCAGGTCAAAGCCCAGATCGGCGACGATCGGCGCGATGATGGCGTTCAGCCGTGTATCGAGATCGGTAGCGGGCAAAAAATATTCCGTTCGCAAAGCAACTGCGGTGGCGGACGGGGCGTTTCCCGGCCGACCTCCATGCGGTTACCCATGTAGAGATGGCACTGATATAGGCCGGTGCGATCGCCGGAGCAAGCCCGGCAATGAGCCGGGCATCTTGGCACCATGGGGAAAAGCCTGATAGGTCCTCGATCAACCGGGAGACTTTTGCATGACCTGCCGATTTACGCCGCTGCCGCTGCTGCTCACCGTGATGATCGCCGCGCCGGCGCTGGCGCAAAGCCTTCCCGATGACAAACCCGCCAATGATGGCGAGCGGGTGGCGAAGACCGCGACCAACATCGCCGAAAAGCCGCTGAAGGACCTGAACATCGTCAAGGCCAAGATTCCGCCTGGCCTGGCGGCGATTTCCCGCCGGCCCTATTCGACCGCCGGCCTGAAAAGCTGCGGCCAATATGCAGCGGCGATCGGCCGGATGACGGCGATCCTGGGGCCGGATGTCGATTCGCCAGCGGTCGAGGCCAAGGGCAACAAGCCCGCCGAATTCGTCCTCGACAGCACCGAATCGCTGATCGGCGACCTGTTGCCCGGCGGCGGCATCATCCGGCGCATCACCGGCGCCGAGGCGGCGCAGAAGCGCCTGGTCGCGGCGATTTATGCCGGCGGCCTGCGCCGCGCCTATTTGAAGGGCATGGCGCGGGCGAAGGGCTGCCGGGTTTAAGATCGCGGGTTTTTTGCGGAAAACCACCCCGTCATTCCAGCGAAGGCCGGAACCCAGTTTTTCTCTGTGCCGACGGAGAAAAACCGGGTCCCGGCAGAAGCCGGGATGACAAAAGCGGGGTGTTGCCGCTAAATCAAACCGCAACTACCGCCCGGCGCCGGCGCAGCGCCGCGCCGGTCAACCCGAAGCCGGCTATGAGCAAGGCCCAACTGGCGGGTTCGGGAGCGGGCGACGGCGGCACATACAGCGGGCTGGCATTATTATAATTGAAGCCCGAACCGCTGCCGACGCTGAAATTGGCAATCGGGTCGCCATTCTGGTCGACCGGATTGCTGATGCCGCCCCAATAGATCGAATGATCGAGCGCGCAGCTGCCGCTCGCCGTCTGGCCGGCTTCGAGCGTGATGCCGAAGTTGGAGCAACTGGCGGTCAGCACGAACGGAATCGGATCAAGATTATCGAAGCCGACAATGAAGGTGTAATCAACGAACGGATTGCCGGCGACCGGATTGCCGTTGAGCGTCGCCGAGCTGGTCGAAAAACTACCGCCATAGGTCGAGGCGCTGGCACGCAGATCGAACAAAGTGATGCCGGCATCGGCGAGATAGAAGGACACGGCGCCTGTGGTGCTGCTGTATTCACCGCCGCCGGTGCCGTGCGGCGGACCGGTGAAGGTGTTCGACGTCGCCGTATTGAGCGCGCCATTGACGAAGAGATGCACCAGGAACCCGCCCGACGTGACGCCGGCCGGGGCGTTGACGGTCATGTAATCGGCGACCGACGCCGAAACGCCGATCGTGTGACTTTTGAATCCCGCCGGGCCGGGCACGCCGCTGAGGCTGCTGCCGACCTTGAGAACGCCGAAATCGACAAAGGCCGAGACATCGCCATAGGCGGTGCCGCCGCTGACGGTCTGGCTGCCGGTCTGCACGCTTGGCGTGTTCGGCGGGCCGTCATCGGTGATCTGGATGATCGTTACCGGGGTTTGCGGCGTGGCGAGCACGGGGGCCGACACAAGCGCGGCGATGCCGCACAACAGATACACGGACTTCATCAGCAACAACCCCTGTAGGCCCCGAGCGGGCATGGCGTGCGACCGGCCAGTTCCTGGCTCTGGCAGCACGTCTGCCCGGCGGATTACAGGCTGTCAACCTGAACGGACGTTAAGGTTTTAGGGTAAATGCCGTTATTCCCCGCCCCGTCGGGCGGCACATCGCGGCCCCGGTCAGCCCGAAGCCGGCGATGAGCAGCGCCCAACTGGCGGGTTCCGGCACCGCAGCGGGCACATAAAGCGGGCTGGCGACGCTGTAATCAAAGCCCGAACCGCCGCTGACTGACAGGCCGCGGATCGGATCGCCATTCTGATCGGTGCCGCCGCTGATGCCGCCCCAATAGAGCGAATGGGATGGCAAAGGTAAAGGCACCGGTGAACGGCCCGCCATAGCGATTGCCATGCGGGCTGCCGCCGGCACCGCCGATGAAGCCCGAATAGTTGGAAATCGTATAGGACAGATCAAAGGGTGTCAGCGACACATCGGGCAGTTCCAGCTTGGCCTGCATGACGGCAAAGCCGATATTGCCGCTGCCGCTGGTCGATGCTTGCGGCGTCAGTGTGCCGGACAGGAACAAGGTCGCGGAGAAATTGCCCGAGGTGACCCCCAGCGGGGCATTGATCGTCACCACATCGGGGAAGCTGGCGGTGGCGCCGAGGCCGGCGTTGCAATAGCCGCAGCAGCCATTGACGGCACCGGCGCTGCGGCACTGGCATAGGCCTTTAGCACGCCGAAATCGGCGCTGGCCTGGTAGATGCCGTCACTGGCCGGGCCATCGACGCTTTGTGCGCCAGCGTTCGTATTGTCGATGATCGTGCGAGCGTTGGTCTGGACGATGATATTGGTGATGCCGGCGAGCACCGGTGCGGCGACCAGCGCCGCGAGCAAAATGAGATTTTTATTGGATACACGGCCCCATTGTCCCGGCGAACGACCGCCGGGCTTGATTGTTGCGGACCCGAATCCTACTATTTT
>JANYCM010000361.1 GCA_025360285.1 Sphingomonadales bacterium | reverse complement strand
CCCGGTCTCGCAACAACTTGACTTTGCAGACTGTAGCAGCGATACAACGTATGGCTTCAGCGCGGCAAACGCCGCTGCCCACGCCGGGTGCGTGATCGAACAGCTTGCTCCAGACCCGGATGTTCAGAGGCCAGCCCCCAGGGCCACCCTCATCACGCGGGTTGTCAAAACCCGCTCGTCCGGTCGCCAGAAAGGCCATCGGCAGCCACGCGAACGAATCGCGTGCCCGAAACCTGAGAGACTCCATGACCTATTTTGCTGATTTCGGCCTCGCCGAACCCATTTCGCGTGCGCTTGCCGATAAGGGCTATACCGAACCCACCCCCATCCAGGTGCAATCCATCCCGCCGGTGCTCGATGGCCGCGACATTTGCGGCATCGCCCAGACCGGCACCGGCAAGACCGCGGCCTTTGCCCTGCCGATGCTGCACCGCCTCGCCGCCACCCCCAAGCACCGGCTGAAATATGCCACCCGCGCCCTGGTGTTGGCGCCTACGCGTGAACTCGTGTCGCAGATTGCCCAGTCCTTCACCGACTATGGCAAATATATGAAGCTGAGCGTCACCACCGTGTTCGGCGGTGTGCCGATCCCGCGCCAGGAACGCGCCATGAGCCACGGTGTCGATATCGTCGTCGCCACGCCGGGCCGGCTGCTCGATCTGGTCGAGCGCGGCAGCCTTGATTTGAAGCATGTCGAAATCCTGGTGCTCGATGAAGCCGACCAGATGCTCGATCTGGGCTTCATCCATGATCTGCGCCGCATCGTCGGGCTGTTGCCGCGCCAGCGCCAGACCCTGTTCTTTTCAGCGACCATGCCCAAGGCTATCGAGGAACTGGCGGCGCGTTACCTGACCAATCCGGTCAAGGTGGCGGTCAAGCCGGCCGCGACCACCGCCGAACGCGTCGAACAGGCCGTCATCCACGTCAACCAGGCCGAAAAGCCGGCGCTTCTCCAGATCGTGCTGCGCGATGCCGCGATCGACCGGGCGCTGGTGTTCAGCCGCACCAAGCACGGCGCTGACCGTGTTGTCCGCCAGCTCGGCAATGCCGGGATCAAGGCCGAGGCCATTCATGGCAACAAGAGCCAGCCGCAGCGTGAGCGGGCGCTGGCCGCCTTCAAGAGCGGTGAGTGCAAGGTGCTGGTGGCGACCGACATCGCGGCGCGCGGCATCGATGTGACTGGCGTCAGCCATGTCATCAACTATGAACTGCCGAACGTGCCGGAAAGCTATGTCCACCGCATCGGCCGCACCGCGCGCGCGGGCCGTGCCGGCCAGGCCATCGCCTTTTGCGCCGAGGACGAACGGCCGTTCCTGCGTGATATTGAAAAGCTGATCCGCCAGAAGATCACGCCGCTGGCGCTGCCGGCCGATTTTCGCGCTGCAGTCGTGGCGGCGCAGAAGGTCGAACGCTCCGCCCCGCCGGCGCCGCGTGAGGACAGCCGTGATGACCGCCGCGATTTTGCCCGCCGCCCCAGTGGCGGTGGCCGGCCGGGCCGCGATCCGCGCGCCCAGGTGACGCCGCAGCGCCGCCAGGGCCGTTCCGGCGGTGGTGCCGGGCATCGCGGCGCGCGCTGATTGTGACGCCCCCCGGTCAATGACCGGGGGTCAGCCAGGCCTCTTCTTTGAAGGTCACGGCGACATCGGCATTGGCTGACAGCCGCACGACATTGCCTTCAACGCCCGCCACCAGGCCAACCGAGATATAATGGCTATGGCCCTTGTGGCTGCCTTCGGTGGGCGTCACCAGCTTGGTGCGATGGCCGCCGACATGATCGACGACACCGACGGGCACGCCATCGGCGCCGATGATCTGCATGTCTTTGTGGATATTATGGCTCATGATCTGTCTCCTGATGGCAGGAGACAAACGCCCGAGACCGCTTATCGCTTCTTTTCAGGCGGCGACGGCCTTGATGATCTTGCCCGGCGTGCGCGGCGGTTCGCCCTTGGGCAGGGCGTCGATGAATTCCATGCCTGATGTCACCTGGCCCCAGACCGTGTACTGCTTGTTGAGGAAGCTGGCGTCATCGAAGCAGATGAAGAACTGGCTGTTGGCGCTGTCCGGGCTGGACGAACGCGCCATCGAGGCGGTGCCGCGGACATGCGGTTCGGCCGAAAATTCCGCCTTCAGATTGGGTTTTTTCGAACCGCCCATGCCGGTGCCGGTAGGGCAACCGCCCTGCGCCATGAAACCGGGGATGACGCGGTGGAAGGTCAAGCCATTGTAAAAGCCTTCATTCGCCAAGGCAGCGATATGGGCGACATGGCCGGGGGCGAGGTCGGGACGCAGCTTGATGACGACATCGCCGCCTGAATCAAGGCTGAGGGTGAGGGTTGAAGGGGCATCGGTCATGAGGGGAATCTCCAAAGGAACGCGGGCTCTAGCCGCTAAGCGGGAAAGCCTCAAGCCGGGCACGCAGCGCATCGGGCAGCGGTGCCGGGCCGTCGGGGCCGCGATGCACCAGCACGGTGTCGCACAGCGCGATGCAGCGGCCACTTTGGAACATGCCCTTCTGACACCGAAAGCTGCTGCGGCCGATGTTGCCGATCGCATAGCCGAGCAGCAGCGGTTCGGGGTAGCTGCCTTCGCCAAGATAATCGACGGCGACATGGGCGACGAGATAGCGTGGCCGGGCCTCGCGGGCATCACCGGTGAACAGCCCCCAATTGAAACGGATACGCGCCTCTTCGAAAAAGCGGGTGATGGCGACATTGTTGAGGTGGCGATTGACGTCCATATCGGCAAAGCGCGTCTGGAGTTCGAGCGACCAGGGGTAATTGGCGGCGATGTGCCGGCGCGGATCGGCCTTCATTTGAAGCAATACCGCACCGGCAGGGTTTTCAGCCCCGAGACGAAATTGGCGATCGAATTCTTCGGCGTGCCGGCCAGCTCGATCGATTGCAGCCGCGGCAGCAATTCAGCGAACAACAGCCGGATTTCCAGCCGCGCCAGATGCAGGCCGAGGCACATATGGACGCCATTGCCGAACGCCGTCTGCGCATTTGGCGATCGATCGACCTTGAACCGGAACGGATCGGCAAAGGCGCGTTCGTCGCGGTTGCCCGACCCGTAGAATAGGCACAGGCCGTCGCCGGCGGCAATGGTCTTGCCGCCCAGTTCGCACGTCTCGCTCGCCGTGCGCATGAAATGCTTCACCGGCGTCACCCAGCGGATCATCTCCTCGACAGCGCTGGGTAACAGGCCGGGATCGGCTTGCAGTTTCGCCAGTTCGGCCGGGTTTTCAATCAGTTGGCGCAGGCCGCCGGCGGCGGTGGAACTCGTCGTGTCATGCCCGGCGGTGGCGGTGATGACATAGTAGCTCATCGCCTCGCGGTCGCCGATGGGGGCGCCATCGACCATGCCATTGGCGATGATGGTGGACAGATCATCGCGCGGGTGGGCGCGGCGATCGGCGGTGATGGCGCCGAAATAGGCGAAATATTCCTGCGCCAGCTTGAACAGATCGACCTGGGGATTGCCGCTGCCAGCCTGATAGCCAACGCCTTCGGTGATCAGCTTCGATCGGGCGATGACGTCGGGGTCCTGGGCGCCGAACATTTCCTGCGTCATGCGCAGCATCATCGGTTCGTCTGATTCGGGCACGCCCAGGATGCGCATGATGACGCGCAGCGGGTAGAACAGCGCGACTTCATTGACGAAATCGCATTCGTCGCCCAGCGCTGCCATGCGATCGACATGGTCCTTCGCCACGGCGCTGATCATCGGTTCCAGCTTGCGCAGGTTCGCCGGCAGGAACCAGTCATGCGTCAGGCGGCGCAATTTCATGTGCAGCGGATCGTCGAGATCGACCAGGCTGCGGAACAGGTGCGTGTCGCCGACGGTGTCCAGCGTCCATTTTTCGGCCTCGGCGGGGGCGAGATAGGTGCGCTGGCTGTTGGTGAAACGCGCATTGGCCTTGCTGACGGTCGTGATGTCGGCGTGGCGCGTTACCGCCCAGAAGGGCCTGAAACCAACGGGTTGGCACCAGTGCACCGGGTCCTTGTCGCGCAGCCTTGTGTAGACGTCGTGGACGCTTTCGTCGGCGGTGGCGTCGGGATTGACCAGCGTGTCGTCATCGTTTGCCCGGCTGAAACCGGGAAAGGGGATGGCAGGGTCGGCAAAGGCGGTCGCCATGGGTGGCTCCTATTGGCTGCGGCCGCGCGCCTGGACGGCGGTGCGGGCGACTTCGATGGCGGCGGGGGCGACCTGGGCGTTGGCGGCGACCGATCGTTCGGCCTCCAGCGCCAGGCCTTGGGCGAAGGTCATGCCATAGCCTTCATTGATTAATGCCTTGTATTTGGCCGCAAACGCCGGGTCGATCGTCGCCATGTCGGCGGCCAGTGCCTGGGCGGTGCGCAGCAGTTCGTGCGGCGGCACGACACGGTTGACCAGGCCCCAGGCGGCGGCAGTCGTGGCATCGAGGAAATTGCCGGTCAGCGACAATTCGCGGGCGCGATACGGCCCGATCAGCCGCGACAGTTTCTGCGACAGGCCCCAGCCCGGCATGATGCCGACCCTGGCATGGGTGTCGGCGAAGCGGGCGCGGTCGCTGGCGATCAGCACGTCACAGGCCAGCGCGACTTCGAAACCGCCGGTAATGGCGACGCCGTTGATTGCGCCGATACAGGGTTTTGTCAGCAATTCCAGGGCCTTGACCGGGTTGTCATCGGCGCCTTCGGCGTTGGCGGCGGCCAGGCCTTCTTCGCCCAATTCCTTCAGGTCCAGTCCGGCGGTGAAGGCGCGGTCGCCGGCGCCGGTCAGGATGACGACGCGGACGCTGTCGTCGGCCTCCAGCCGGTGCATGGCGGCGGCGAGTTGCTGGCGCATGGCGCGCGACAGGGCGTTCATGGCATTGGGACGGTTGAGCGTCACCACCGCCACCGCATCATTTATGTCAACAAGAACAACGTCTTCCATGATCTGAAACTCCCCGGTTGCCGGACCATAGCCGATTTTTCGCGGGCGTGTCCTGATGATGCAGACAGGGTCAGCGCCGCAGGATCAGGTAGAACGCCCCGCCGCCGCCATGCCGGGGGTGCGCCGGGCGCAGCGCAGCAATGGCGCTGCGGTGGTTTCCATTGTCCAGCCAATGGCTTAGCTCCCCCCTGATGCGCCCCGGCCGGTCGCCGCGGCCCTTGCCGGTGACGATCAGCAGGATGCGCTGGCCGCTGCCGCGGGCATCGGCAATGGCGAAATCGAGCCGGTCATAAGCCGCCGCCAGCGTATGGCCGTGCAGGTCGATCACCCGGTCCGGGCTGATGTCGCCCTGCCGCAACCGCCGGTCCCAGCCGCCATCAAGCGTCGCCGTCACCACGGGGATTTTGGGGTTTTTAGGGGTGTTCAGCGGGCGCGGCGGGGGGGCGGGCCGGTCGCGGACCGGTTGTGGGGGTGGCGGCGCCGGCTTTGGCGCGGGCGGCAGGGATGCGGCAGCGGGTGTCGCCGAATTTTTACCCTGCATCTTGTCTTTCAGCGGCCTGACCGACGCCGCGACCCGCGACCATAGCGCCCGTTCCTGCACCGTCAGTCGGCGGCTCATGGACGCACGCCCGGCCAGTCCCTGGGCAGCAGAATCAGCACGTCGGTGACGGCCGCCTGCGATCCTGCCGCGGCGCGCGCTGCCGCGCCGGCGCCCAGGAACAGATCGATGCGGTTGGCGCCCTTGATGGCGCCGCCGGTATCCTGCGCCACCATCAGCGCGTTGAGCGGCGCGCCGGCCAACGTCGTCGTCACCAGCAGCGGTGCGCCCAAAGGCACAAAGGCCGGATCGGCCGCTACCGAAACGCCGGCGACGACCGGCACACCCAGCGCACCGATCGGGCCGGGGCCGGCCAGTTCGCGGAAGAACACCGTGCTGGGGTTGGCGGCGAGCAGGGCGGGCGCGTCGGCGGGGTGGCCGCGCAACCAGGCGAGGATCGTGTCCATGGTGGCGCCGCCCTTCGGCAGGTCGCCGCGCGCCACCAGCACGCGGCCGATGGCGACATAGTCGCGGCCGTTCTGGCCATCATAGCCGATGCGCATGAGGCTGCCGTCGGGCAGGCGGAGCCGGCCGCTGCCCTGGATTTCGAGGAAGAACGCTTCATAGGGGTCGGCTGCCCAGGCGAGTTCCAGGCCCTTGCCGGCCAGCGCCCCGGCCATGATCGCGGCGCGGTCGGGGTAGGGGACGAGGGTTCGGCCTTCGACGCGACCGCGCAGCTTGCGGCCCTTCAGGTCGGCGGCGAAGGCGCCGAGATCGGCCTCGATCAGATCGGGCGGGCGGCGGTACAAAGGCGCCCTATAGCCAGGGGCGGCGGTACGCGACCCGGCGATTTCGGGTTCGAAATAGCCGGTGGACAAGCCGGTGCCGGAGGGTGTGCCGATCGCGACGGCCTGGAACCATGTCTGGAAGAAGCTCGCCGGGTCTGCGGCGCTGGCGGCGGCGGTGCAGGCGGCGGCCCAGTCAGTGCTCTTGGTCAATCCGCTGCGGTCATCGCGGCGCAACAGGGCGGGGCAGGAACTGCGGAAGGCGGCGAGCGCCGGGGCGGCACTGGCCGGCGGGACGGTGAAGGGGCGCGGGGTGAGCGGCAGGTCGGCCGCGCGCCTGGGCGGCGGCGGGGTGGTCGCCGCCGGCGGTGTGACAGCGGCTGGTGCAGGCGGCAGCGCCGGGATTTGCGCCGGGTGCGGGGTGCAGGCGGCGAGCAGCACAAGCGCCAGCAGCCAGAGGTGCTTTTGCACGCGGCGTTTGTGGATTTTCACGCGCCGCCTCGCCCCCGCCGCCATGGCGGCCGGCCCTCAGGCTTCGTCGTCGGTGGCGATGAGCAGCCAGGCCGGGTCGGTCGAACCGATGTGGCGGCTGAAGGTCCAGACATCGATGGTCGGCACCGGGTCGGCACTGCCGGTCTTGATGCGGGCGGCGAAGCGCACGGTGATTTCGGCCATCTGGCCGATCATTTCGGCGCGGGTGATGGCGGCGCTGTCGATCGCGGTGATGCGGTTGTCGAGCCGGCTGCCATCGCGATCGCCAATGGCGGTCGCAAAATTTTCATGGACTTCATCGGAGGCCAGCCCCTCGATGACGCCGACATCGCCGGCCCAGAAACCTTCCAGCACCATCCTGTACGCCGCCTGCGCCCCGTTGACGAAGCGCGCCGGATCGAAACCTGGGTCCACATCGGCAATCGCCTGCAAGGCCGGGGCGAGATCATTGTCGGTGCCGGCGGGCACGGTGACCAGCCCGCGCGCCGGCAGTTCGCGGCCGCGCTGCGGCGGCGCGATGATTTCGGGCGCGCCGGGGCGGAAACTGTCCCCGACCGGGCGTTCATGGCCGGTGCGCTTGCCGAGCACGCTGACGAGGCGCAGGCCGATGAAGGCCGCCAGCATCGCCAGCAACACGATCTCGATCCAGCCACTCCCGTCAGACATCAGCGCGTTCCACTTTTCATCAACAGCCTGCATAGCAGGGAAGATAGTCATTGGTCCATGGTTCCTGAACCTCATGCGACAAACAAGGTAATGCGGCCGATAATCATGGGGGCCGTGCCAGCCGCCGCCGGCCGGCTTGACCGGTCGCCGCCGGCTATCGACAATGGCCGGATGATCCGCGCCATCATGTCTCATGGCCTGCCCTATGGTATTGCCCTGGCGGCGCTGGCCCTGGCGCTCGCCGGGCTGCGCTATGCCGCGGCGTTCGGCGGGCTGGATGGCGGCGTCCAGGCGCTGGTGCTGGCGCTGTTGTTCACCGGGCTGGGGCTGTGGCTGGGCGCGCGGCTGTTGCCGCGCGCGCCGGCGTTGCCGTTTGTGCGCAATGATGCGGCGCTGCGCCAGCTTGGCATCAGCCCGCGTGAGGTCGAGGTGCTGGGGCTGCTGGCGGCCGGCCTCGCCAACAAGGAAATCGCCCGGCGGCTGGGCATTTCACCGAACACCGTCAAGACGCATGTGGCAGGGTTGTTGACCAAGCTGGCAGCGTCCCGCCGCACCCAGGCGATCGAGCGCGCGCGGGCGCTGGCGATTCTGCCGTGAGGGCGTTGGTTGGTTCGCCTAAATTGGCAAAGCCCCCCAATCACCCTTTTGGGCGATAGGCGGCACCCACCACCCGTGCCAGTTTGCTGCCATCAAGCCAGGAGGGCGGCATCATGACTCGCACAATCATCATCTACGGCCTGCTGTCCGGGGCCAATGTCATTATAGCCAGCACGGCCTGGGCGGTGTTCGGTGCCAGCAGTGGCGGGCTGGGCATGATGGTTGGCTATGCCATCATGCTGGTAGCGTTCAGCCTGGTGTTCGTCGGTGTCAAAAAATACCGCGACGAGGCGTTGGGCGGCATCATCGGTTTTGGGCCGGCGCTGGCTGTCGGCCTGGGCATCGCCGGCATCGCCAGCCTGGTCTATGTGCTGGGCTGGGAGGCCTATCTCTGGTCAACCGGCTATCGCTTCATGGATGATTATACAGCGGCAGTGCTGGCGGCCAAGCGGGCGCAAGGGGCGGGGCCGACGGCGCTGGCCGCGGTGCAACAGGACATGGCGGCGATGCGGGCGATCTATGCCCGGCCGCTGTCCCGGCTGGGGATCACGTTGCTGGAGATTGCGCCGGTGGGGGTGATTGTCGCTGTGCTGTCGGCGGCGGTGCTGCGCAACAGCCGGGTGTTGCCGGCGCGGCGACGCTAGCGGCGATGCGGGCCGTGGCAGGGGCGAAAGCCAGTGGCCGGGGTGGTGGCAGCCGGCTATAGCCATGATCATGCGTAGTCTTGCCGCGTGCCTGTGCCTGTTGTTCGCCGTATCCGTGCACGGGCCAGGGCGCGCCGCGCCGGCGGCCTGGGTGGTGCGCGATGCCGATACCCAGATCACGCTGTTCGGCACCATTCATGCGCTGCCGGCGGGCACCGATTGGCTGGCGCCGGCCGTGGCGGCGCGGCTTGATGCCGCCGATACATTGGTTGTCGAAGCGGTGATCCCCGATGATCCGGCGGTGCTGGCGCCCATGGTGACGCGGCTGGGGACGGCCACTGCGGGCAAACCGCTGGCGGCGCGGCTGCCGCGGGCCAGCCGCGAGCGGCTGCGGCGGCTGGTCGCCGAAACCGGCGTGCCGATGGCGACGCTGGATGGCATGAAGACCTGGCTGGCGGCGATCACACTGGCCGACGCCAGCCTGGCCAAGGCCGGGATCAGCGCGGCCAATGGCGTGGAACCGGCGCTGCTGGCGCGGGCGCGGGCGGCGGCGAAACCGATCATCGGCCTGGAAACCGCCGCGGAACAATTGGGCTTTCTGGATGGCCTGCCCGAAGTCGACCAGCGGATCATGCTGGCAGCGACGATCGATGATGCGGCGACGGCGCGGGCCGATGCCGACGCCGCGCTGGCGCTGTGGCAGAAGGGCGATGTCGATGGCATCGCGCGGGATTTAGCCGAGGAGGCAAAGGCCTCGCCGACTTTGCGCCGGGTGCTGCTGACCGATCGCAACCGGCGCTGGGCCGATTGGGTGGTCGGCGTGATGAAGCGGCCGGGGGCGGTGTTCGTGGCGGTGGGGGCGGCGCATCTGGGCGGGCCGGACGGATTGCTGGCGATGCTGAAGGCGCGCGGGCTGGTGGTGGAGCGCGTGGGGTGACCTTGTCCTCTCCCGCCTGCGGGAGAGGCGAGCGACGCCAAAGGCGGCCCGGGTAAGGGTGCTGCTCGCGTCGATACAAAAAACCCTCACCCGCTCGGCGAAGGCGCCGAGTCGACCTCTCCCGCAGCCGTAGGCGACGCCTTCGCGTCAACCGGGAGAGGGTTTTGTGTCCGAAAACTTGGCGGAAGGGGGCCGGGCTGATGCGGCGCGCGCCCTTCCGCCAATCAGGCTGACAGCGACGGGACGGGGAGACTGGCGGACCGCAGCTGTGCCACCGGGCACCTGCGCCCGATGATGCCGCTTTATACCCCATTGGTTTGATCGGGTATTGATGCTTTTGCTTGGGCGCGGCGCATCAAAACTTGCTTTCGGGTGCGCAAGCCCCTATGCGCCCCGCTTCGCCACGCCCCGATTCTGCATCCCTGGAGGCCTGGGGGGCGGCGATGTTTTCAATCTGGAGATGCGAGCAATGAGCGAAACGTTGAAGCTCGCGGCCGAGATGCGGGAACGGGCAGGCAAGGGAGCCTCTCGTGCTGTGCGTCGTACCGGCCGCGTCCCCGCGGTAATCTATGGCGCCGGTGCGCCGGCCGAACCGATCCATGTCGAGGAAAAGCTGCTGGTCAAGCAGCTGTCCAGCGGCCATTTCATGAACAGCGTCGTCGAAATCACGCTGGGCAATGGCAAGGCCATCCGCACCCTGCCGCGCGATGTGCAGTTCCACCCGGTCACCGACCGGCCGATCCATGTCGATTTCCTGCGCCTGTCGGGGGATGCTGTCATCACCGTCGCGGTGCCGGTGCATTTTGTCGATGAAGACAAATCGCCGGGCATGAAGCGCGGTGCGGTGCTCAACATCGTGCGGCATGAATTGCAGCTCGATTGCGCGTCGAACGCCATTCCCGATCAGATCGATATCAGCCTGGCCGGGCGCGATGTCGGCGATTCGATCCACATCAGCGCCGTCACCCTGCCCAAGGGTGTGGTGTCGCACATCACCGACCGCGATTTCACCATCGCGACCATGGTAGCGCCGTCGGCCCTGAAGAGCGAAGACGACGCAGCGGCCGAAGTCGCGGCGGCCTGATTCCTGGAACCGGCGAAGTGAAAATCTTCGCCGGTTTGGGCAATCCCGGCGCTTCCTATGCGCTGCACCGGCACAACATCGGCTTCATGGCGGTCGATGCGATCGCTGCTGCGCACGGCTTTGGCCCGTGGAAATCGCGGTTCCTGGGGCTGGCGAGCGAAGGCCGAATCGGCGATCACAAGCTGGTGCTGCTCAAGCCCGCGACGTTCATGAACGACAGCGGGCGATCGGTGGCGGACGCGGTGCGCTTCTTCAAGGTGGAGCCCGCCGAGGCGCTGACGGTATTCTATGACGAGCTCGATCTCGATGCGTTTCGGGTGAAGGTGAAGCATGGCGGCGGCGCGGCGGGGCACAACGGCATCCGTTCGATCGATGCCCATCTGGGGCCGGAATTTCGCCGGGTGCGGATCGGCATCGGACATCCCGGCCACAAGGACCGGGTGACGGGCCATGTGCTGGGCAATTTCGCCAAGGCCGAGATGGAGCCCCTGGCGCATGTGCTGGTGGCGGTCGCCGCCGGACTGCCATGGTTGCTGGCCGGTGACGAGGCGCGGTTCATGAACGATGTAGCGGTGGCGATGGCACCGCCGCGATGACATGCAGGAGGGCGTGATGGCAGCAACGACTCGGCGGGGTTTGCTGGCGGCGGCGGCAATGGCACCGGTGGCGACAACCGCGACGCGCGGGGCGACACCGCCGATGGTGCTTGTCGAGCAAACATACCTCAAGGCCGCACCGGGAAAACGCGCCGCGTTGATCGTATATATCAAGGCCAACTGGTTCGCGATGGATGCCAAAGGCCGCGACGCCGGGTTGTTCACCGATTTCGCCTTGTATGAAGATATCGATGCCAATGCCGATTGGGACGTGGTGATGGTGGTGGGTTATCCGCAGGGCGAAGGCTATGAAGCCCCCGCCACCAAGGCGGCCTTCGCTGCCATTCGCAAGGCGCATGTCGAGGTTCCGGTCGATGGGCTGGGTCTCAAGGATCTCGGCACGATCGTTCGCCACCATCGGCTGCGCCGGACTGGCGGCGGCTGAGGACCGCCCGCGTGCTTGCGGGCGAGGTTGGGGGTAGCTAGTGGCACGTCCCGACCTGCGTCGCGCACGTACCCCCACCCCGACCCTCCCCACTCTACCGGCTGCGCCGGTGGGGGGAGGGAGAAGAAAGAGAAAAAATGGCCATTCGCTGCGGTATTGTCGGCTTGCCCAATGTCGGCAAATCGACGCTGTTCAACGCGCTGACCGAAACCGCCAGCGCGGCGGCGGCGAATTATCCATTCTGCACGATCGAGCCCAATGTGGGCAATGTCCCGGTGCCCGACCAGCGGCTGACCGACCTCGCCCGCATCGGTGGTTCGGCGAAGATCATCGAGACGCAATTGGGCTTTACCGATATCGCCGGCCTGGTGCGCGGTGCGTCGAAGGGTGAAGGGCTGGGCAACCAGTTCCTCGCCAATATCCGCGAGACCGACGCCATCGTCCATGTGCTGCGTTGCTTTGAAGATGATGACGTCACCCATGTCGAGGGCCGTGTCGATCCGGTGTCCGATGCCGAAACGGTGGAAACCGAATTGATGCTCGCGGACCTGGAAAGCCTGGAAAAGCGCGTGCCGGCGCTGGTGAAAAAGGCAACGCAGGGCGACAAGGACGCCAAGGTGCAGGCCAGCGTGCTGGGCGCTGCGCTGGAGCTGCTGCGTGAGGGCAAGCCGGCGCGGCTGGTGGTACCGAGGGACGAGGAAGAGGCGCGGGCGCTGGCCCAGGCGCAGCTGCTGACTACCAAGCCTGTCCTTTACGTCTGCAATGTCGAGGAAGCGTCGGCCGCGACCGGTAACGCCCATAGTGCGGCGGTGCAGGGGATGGCCACGAAAGTCGGCGCCGGCGCGGTGATCATTTCCGCCGCCATCGAGGCCGAAGTGGCGATGATGGATGTGGCGGATCGCCCGGACTATCTGGAAGCGCTCGGCCTGACCGAGACCGGCCTCACCAGGGTGGTGCGCGCGGCCTATGAACTGCTCGGCCTCATCACCTTCTTCACCGTCGGCCCCAAGGAAGCCCGGGCCTGGACGGTGACACGCGGATCAAAGGCGCCCCAGGCAGCGGGCGCCATCCACGGCGATTTCGAAAAGGGCTTCATCCGGGCCGAGACGATGGCCTTTGCCGATTATGTCAAATTCAATGGCGAGTCCGGGGCGCGTGAAGCGGGGAAATATCGCTCCGAAGGCAAGGAGTATGTGGTGCATGACGGGGATGTGATGCTGTTCCGGTTCAACGTGTAGCGCCGCGAGCGCGCGTACGGCGCGCCGACAGGCGCAAACGCGGACGGCGGGGCGGCGCGGCCTCGCCGCGTCGCGTCTCGCTGAGGATGGTTGACCCCTTCGCACTCGCCCCGCTACAGCCTTCGCAACTGCACAATGACCAAGTCCCTCGCCTTTCAGGATATCATCCTCACGCTCCAGCGTTACTGGGGCGATCGCGGCTGTGTCATCCTGCAACCCTATGATGTCGAAATGGGCGCCGGCACCTTTCACCCGGCGACCACCTTGCGCGCGCTGGGGCCGCAGCCGTGGAATGCCGCCTTTGTGCAGCCGAGCCGGCGGCCGAGCGATGGCCGCTATGGCGAAAACCCCAACCGGTTGCAGCATTATTACCAGTTCCAGGTGATATTGAAGCCGTCGCCCGATGATCTGATCGACCTGTATCTGGGCAGCCTTGATGCGATCGGCATCGACCGGAAACTTCACGATATCCGCTTTGTCGAGGATGATTGGGAATCGCCCACCCTCGGCGCCTGGGGGCTGGGCTGGGAAGTCTGGTGCGATGGCATGGAGGTGACGCAATTCACCTATTTCCAGCAGGTGGCGGGCCATGATTGCGCGCCGGTGGCGGGCGAGTTGACCTATGGGCTGGAACGCCTGGCGATGTATGTCCAGGGCGTCGAGCGCGTTTATGACCTGCGCTACAACGATGCCGGGGTGTCCTATGGCGATGTGTTCCTCGCCAATGAGAAGCAGTTTTCGGCGTATAATTTCGAAGCGGCCAATACCGAGCGATTATTTCAGCATTTCAAGGATGTGTCCGAGGAATGCCGGGCGCTGGTC
Source organism: Sphingomonadales bacterium (assembly GCA_025360285.1). Classification (GTDB taxonomy): domain Bacteria; phylum Pseudomonadota; class Alphaproteobacteria; order Sphingomonadales; family Sphingomonadaceae; genus Sandarakinorhabdus. Next base: position 1,126 of record JANYCM010000361.1, on the reverse strand, counting down.
GAGCGCCGCCTGCCGCTGCCGGCCTATGACCAGGCGATCAAGGCCAGCCATATCTTCAACCTGCTGGGCGCCCGCGGCGTCATCTCGGTGGCCGAGCGCCAGGCCTATATCGGCCGCGTGCGCGACCTGGTGAAGGCGGTGGCCGACCTGTGGGTGGAGCAGGTGTCGTGAGCGCCGTGTCTTCCCCCTCCTCCCCGATGAGCGCAGCGAACCGAGAGTGGGGATGGTCGGGGTGGGGGCTATGGCCGCCCGCGCCAACAACCCCCACCCCAGCCCTCCCCATTCTCGGCTGCGCCGGGGGGGAGGCAGCATGAGCGACTTCCTTCTCGAACTCGCCAGTGAGGAAATTCCGGCGCGCATGCAGGCGGCCGCCGCCGCGCAATTGCGCACGCGGTTCATCGATGGTTGCAAGGCCGCCGGGCTGGCGCATGGCGATGTGACGGCGGATGTGACGCCGCGCCGGCTGTGGCTGATCGCCGAGAATATGGCCCCCACCAGTGCCGCGACGCGCGAGGAGCGCAAGGGCCCGTCCGCCAGCGCGCCCGAGGCGGCGATCGCCGGGTTCCTGCGCTCGACCGGGCTGGCGCGCGAGGCGCTGGAGGAGCGCGACACGCCCAAGGGCAAGGTGCTGTTCGCCCATATCGAAACCCCGGGGCGCGACGCGTCGGCGATCCTCGCCGATCTCGTGCCCGCCATCGTGCGCGATTTCCAATGGCCCAAATCGATGCGCTGGGGGGCGGCGTCGGCGGCACCCGGCTCCCCGCGCTGGGTGCGGCCGTTGACCGGCATCGTCGCGCTGCTGGGCGGTGCCGTGGTGCCGTGCGCGGCGCATGGCGTGGCATCGGGGCGGGTGACGCGGGGGCATCGCATCCATGCGCCGGGCGAGATCGATATCGCCAGCGCCGACAGCTATGCGCTGCAACTGCGCGGCGCCAATGTCATCGTGTCGTCGGCGGAGCGCCGGGCGATCATCGAGACGAGTGCCGCCTCGGCGGCGCTGTCGCACGGGCTGGAGGTCATCCCCGATGCCGGGCTGGTGGCCGAAAACGCCGGGCTCACCGAATGGCCGGTGCCGATGCTCGGCAGTTTCGACCCGGCGTTCCTCAGCGTGCCGCGCGAAGTCATC
>JANYCM010000325.1 GCA_025360285.1 Sphingomonadales bacterium | reverse complement strand
TGAAGGGTGTGCTCGACGAAGTGCGCGCCGAAGGCAGCGATGTCGTCCTGTTCATCGATGAAATGCACACTTTGGTCGGTGCCGGGGCGTCGGAAGGATCGATGGATGCGTCAAACCTGCTGAAACCGGCGCTGGCGCGCGGCGAATTGCACTGTATCGGTGCGACGACGCTCAACGAATATCGCAAATATGTCGAAAAAGACGCAGCGCTGGAACGGCGTTTCCAGCCGGTGATGGTCGGCGAACCCAGCGTCGAGGATACGATTTCGATCCTGCGCGGGCTGAAGGAGAAATATGAACTCCACCACGGCGTGCGCGTCACCGATGGCGCGATTGTCGCCGCCGCGACCCTCAGCAACCGCTACATCGCCGACCGTTTCATGCCTGACAAGGCGATCGACCTGATGGACGAGGCCGCCTCGCGGTTGCGCATGGAGGTGGAATCCAAGCCCGAGGAGATCGAAAGTCTTGATCGCCGCATTATCCAGTTGAAGATCGAGGCGGCGGCGCTGGAGCGGGAAACCGATGCGGCCTCCAAGGAGCGGCTGACGGCATTGAAGGCTGAACTGACTGATCTGGAAGAACAATCCGGGGCGCTGACCCTGCGCTGGCAAGGCGAGAAGGACAAATTGGCGGCGGCGACGCGGATCAAGGAACAGCTTGATGCAGCGCGGCTGGAAGTCGAACAGGCGCAGCGCGGCGGCGATTACGCCAGGGCCGGGGAGCTGACCTATGGCCGCATCCCCGAACTGGAGAGGGCGCTGGTGGAGGCCGAAGGCGCCACAACCAATGCGATGACCCGCGAGGAAGTCACCGCCGATGATATCGCCGCGGTGGTGTCACGCTGGACCGGCATTCCGGTGGACCGGATGCTGGAAGGCGAACGCGACAAATTGCTGAAGATGGAATCGATCCTGTCGGCGCAGGTGATCGGCCAGGCCGCTGCGGTACATGCCGTGTCATCGGCAGTACGCCGGGCGCGGGCGGGCTTGCAGGACCCCAACCGGCCGCTCGGCAGCTTCCTGTTCCTGGGGCCAACCGGCGTCGGCAAGACCGAATTGACCAAGGCGCTGGCGACATTCCTTTTCGACGATCCGCGCGCCATGGTGCGCATCGACATGTCCGAATATATGGAAAAACATGCCGTGGCGCGGTTGATCGGGGCGCCCCCCGGCTATGTCGGCTATGAAGAAGGCGGCGTGCTGACCGAGGCTGTGCGGCGCCGGCCCTATCAGGTCATCCTGTTCGACGAAGTTGAAAAGGCCCATGGCGATGTCTTCAACATCCTGCTCCAGGTGCTCGATGATGGCCGGCTGACCGATGGCCAGGGGCGGACGGTGGATTTCACCAACACGCTGATTATCCTCACCTCCAACCTGGGGTCACAATATATCGCGGCGCTGCGGGATGATCAGCCGGTCGCCGATGCCGAGGCGCAGGTGATGGAAGTAGTGCGCGGGCATTTCCGGCCAGAGTTTCTCAACCGGCTCGATGAGATCGTGCTGTTCCAGCGGCTGGGCGAAAGCGCTATGGCGCCGATCGTCGATTTGCAGGTGGCGCGGGTGCAGACTTTGCTCAAGGATCGCAAGGTCGTGCTGAAACTGACCGATGCGGCGCGGCGCTGGCTGGCGCGGGTCGGTTATGATCCGGTTTATGGCGCGCGGCCGCTCAAACGTACCGTGCAGAAGCATTTGCAGGACCCGCTCGCCGAGCTGATCCTGCAAGGGGCGATTGCCGACGGATCCACCGTCAAGGTCGATGAAGGCGATGGCCGGCTGGCGCTGATGCCGGCGTGACCAGCGTCAGTTGGACGTCGCCTTCGTACGGGTGTCATCAACCAGATCGCGGGCGAATTTCTGGTTGACGTCATCAATGTAGCGCCATTGTTCGCGGGTATGGCAGGTCTTTCGCGTTTTGACGAGCGAGCCGATTTCCTTGTCGCTGCGGCAGATCATCTTGAGATCCGGTGTGGTCGTCGCGGCGGGCGGCGGCGTCGGATCGGCGGCGCGCGCGGCGCCCGTGAAGCCCGTCGTGGCAAAGGCAAGGCCCAGAATCAGTTGAATTGCGCGCACCAAATTGCTCCCTGCTGCATTGCAAAATCCGACAATATCCGGACCGTCGCGGCTCGGCAAGCGGTGCCGGGATTGCAGCGCACCGATAACCCGGCCAAATGACGCCATGATGACTGTTGATCCCGCCATCGCCCGGATTGTTGCCGATCCCCTGTGGTTTCCGCACCGTTTCGATCCCGGCCATGATGCCGTGCATTTCCGCCGGATCGACCGGGCGGCACAGCGCCGTGCCACCTTCCTGACCGATGATTATCTGGGTGTTGAACCAAAGCCGGTGGTGGTTCGGCGCGCCGATGCGATGGCGGCCCGGCCGCCGCAGGCACCGCTGCATTTCATCTTTCATTCGGCCTATTGCTGTTCAACGTTGCTGGCACGTGCCTTTGATGTGGACGGTGTCGCCATGGGCTTGAAGGAGCCTGTGGTGCTCAACGATCTGATCGGCTGGCAGCACCGCGGCGGCACGGCCCGGCAGATTGCCCCGGTGCTGGATGATGCCCTGGCCCTGCTCGCCCGGCCGTTCGGCGCACGCGAAGCGGTCGTCATCAAACCGTCCAATGTTGTCAACGGCATGGCACCGGCAATGCTGACGATGCGGCCGGCGGCACGGGCGTTGTTGCTGCACGCGCCGCTGCGCACCTATCTGGGTTCCATTGCCAAAAAGGGCATGTGGGGGCGGCTGTGGGTGCGGGAATTGCTGGTCAAGCAATTGCGTGAAGGGCTGCACAATTTTGGCTTCAAGAGCGAGGATTATCTCGGCCAGACCGATCTTCAGGCGGGTGCCATCGGCTGGTTGGCCCAGCACCGGCTGTTCGCCCAGATGGCGACGCAATTCGGGCCGGAACGGGTGCGGACGCTCGATTCCGAAACGTTGATGGCCGATCCACGCGCCGCGATGACGCGTTTGGCGGGCCTGTTCGGCTTGCCGCTCGATGCCGCCGCGATCGATGCCATCGTTGCCGGCCCGGCCTTTACCCGGCATTCGAAATTCGATGGGGATTTCGGCGCCGCGGCTCGCGCCGAGGAAGCCCGGGACGCAGCGGTGATCCATGCCGAAGAGATTGAAAAAGTTGCGGTTTGGGCCGAAGCCGTCGCGGCCAGCACCGGGATGAGCCTGGTATTGCCGGCGCCGCTGTTCGGATAGAGCGCTGGCCCCTGAGCCGACCGTGCCTTCCCACTTGCTGCACAAGGGTAAGGGTTCGACCTTAACGCAAGTGAGTCCAACAACCAAAAAGGGCGGACCTTGCGGCCCGCCCTTTCCGTTTGCAATCCGTCCGAGGTTTAGAAGCGGACGTTGATCTGCATGTTGTAGCGGCGACCCAGCGCGTCATAGGTCGATGGGAAGGTGTTACCGCTGTTGAAAGCGGTGCTGCCGGCCGTGCTGCCGACCAGCGGCGGCGTGCGATCGAACAGGTTCGACACCGTCAGGATCAGCGTCAGGTTCTTCACGACATGGAAGCGACCGGCGAGATCGAAGCTGTCATAGGCCTTGATCTTGGCGAACTCCGGCGCATAGGAGCCACCGCTTGCCGCATCCAGGGGTTCCTGAATGAAGCCCGAGATATGGCGCCAGTTAACCGAGGCATCGAAGTAATCGAAGCCGAAGGTTGTGCGCAGCGACGACTGGAACTTCGGCTGCAGCGAGCCGGTGAACGAGCAGTTGGCGCTGTAGTAACCGACGCATTCACGAATAACCGATACCGGGGTCGCCTGGAACTTGGAGGCGATGGTGTAGTTGGCGTTGGCCGTGATGCCGAGCTTGGCGAAGCCGATATCACGCGAGTAGGACGCCACCACATCGATACCCGAGGTCTTGATGAGACCAAGGTTCGACGAGGCCAGGAACAAACCCTGAGTGGTATCGGAAGGACCATCGAGACCACCGGTGACCGGGTTACGACGAATGACGGTGCAGGCCGTGCTGGTGGCGCTGGCCGCTGTCAGGTTGCTGAAGCACGACGCGATGGCATCACCGGGCAGAGGCGACGAAACCGCCTGCTTAACCGTGATGTTGTAATAATCGACGGTGATCGAGAAGCCCGGCAGGAAGGTCGGCTGCAACACGGTGCCGATCGTCCAGGTCGTGGCCTTTTCCGGCTTCAGGTTGATGTTGCCACCGCTGGTCTGGTTGGCCTGGCCAGCCGTCGGGTTCTGGATCGACCCGATGGTGCCGGCAGGAGCACCCTGGGCGATACAAACCGCGCGAAGGGTAGCGTTGGAAACGGGCGCTGAGCCCGAGCAGGGATCGGTACCGAGGTTGGTCAGACCCGTGGTCACCGGCGTGAACAATTCGCCGATGTTCGGGGCACGGACGGCGCGCGAATAATTGCCGCGAACCTTGAAGCCCTTAACCAGTTCCCAGGTGCTGGCGACCTTCCAGGTGAAGGCGTCATAGCTGGGGTTGCCGGTAGCGGCGACCTTGTAGCTGGAGTAACGGCCACCGGCTTCGAGCGTCAGGCTTTCGAAGAACGGCTTGTCCTGCACCAGCGGCGCGATCAATTCGCCATAGACTTCCTTGACGGTGTAGCCGCCATCGATGTCCGGAGCGGCACCACCGGCACCACCGAGTTCGCCGGCCTGTTTGGCGAGCGAGTCAGCACGCTGGCTTGCATCATAGGCGCGATATTCGGCACCGATGGCGAAGCCGATCGGATCCGACGCCGACGGCAAAGCCAAGCCGACATCGCCGCTGATCAAGGCCTTCACCTGACCGAGCGAGGTTTTCACCCGGGTGGTGCTTTCCGCTGTGATGAACGAGGCGGCAGCGGGGTTGATCGTGCCGGCAGCGCCGAAGACATTGATCGGGACGCAGCCGTTCGACGGATCAAGGCAGGTGACGGTGTTGGTCGAAAGCAGCGACTGGCGCAGACGCGAGGTCAGCACATAGCCCTTGAGGACCTGGGTGTTTTCGCTCTGACCATAGGAACCCGACAGATCCCAATCGATCGAATTGGTGATCTTGCCGCGCAGGCCGGCCTGATAATCGAACACCGTCGTGGTGAATTCGCTGATACGCGGCCCAAATTCGGTCGTGCGGCGCGAAATCGCGATGTTGACGGTACGATAGTTGGGATCGCTCGGGTTGGTGGCCGTAGCGGCAGCGGCGCACTCAGCCGGCGTGAAGCGCGGCGTGTAGGTCGCCTGACCGGCAACGCTGGCACCCGCCGCGTTCACACCCACAACCGTCGGCGCGACGTTGAAGGCGCAAAGCTGGTTACGCAAGGTGGCGGGCAGATAGGGATTGCTGAGCGGCACGTTGGCAGTGGTGCCGAACGAGCCCGACGGCGCGATGATGGTGTTGACCTGGTTCTTCGAGAACAGGCCGCGGGTGTAGAATTCCAGCGCATCGCTGACCGAATATTTGGCCTGGGCGTAGATGTTGAAGCGCTCGAACGGCGTCTGAAAGATATTATAGGGGTTGAAGTTGAAGTTGTAATAGTTGGGGATGGCGGCGCCCGTGGCCGGGTCGATCTGACGCGAACCACCGTTGGCGACACCGCCCGGAACCGCGGCGAGCACCGGGGTCACGACACCGTTGATGACGGTGGTGCCGGTCTGGACAAACGGCGCGGTCGTGTTGATGACGCCGCCGGAAATCGGACGGGTGCCGGTAACACGGGCCGGAACAGTGGTGCCCGAACCACCAGGGACGCCGTTGATGCCCGAATAGGAGCTGTAGTTGTTGATCGAGAAGTCGCGAGCACCCTGATAGACCGGATCAGTCTTCTGGTAACCGACCGACACGGTGGCGTTGCCGCGACCATCATCGAAGTTGCCGCCGACGGTCAGATCGCCGCGGAAGCTGCGGCCGTCACCCTTTTCGGTGATGCCGTTGCTGAGCTGCATGTCGACGCCCGAGAAATCCTTCTTGGTGACGAAGTTGACGACGCCCGAGATGGCATCGGCGCCATAGGTCGTCACGGCCGCGCCGGTCAGCGCGTCCACGCGCTCGACCAGGGCCAGCGGGATGTTGTTCAAATCGACGCGGCCGGCGAGACCGGCGGGGACGATGCGGTTGCCATCGAGCAGGACGATGTTGCGGGTGGAGCCGATACCGCGAAGATCGACGTAGGAGGCGCCGCCGTTACCGTTGTTGACGGCCGAACCGATGCTGGGAACGATACCCGGAATGTCACGCAGCACTTCTTCGGCGACG